>JAJZIZ010000001.1 GCA_021846005.1 Microcaldota archaeon | reverse complement strand
CAAATTCGCTACAGGAGACGTACCTCTCACTATACCAAAAAGAGAGAAGAGAGAAACAGGATCCATCGAATGTTAAGATTTATAATTTGTCAAGTTCCTAAGTTCGTTTCTTGGTCTGAAATTTCAGACACACCGCATGGAAATTGATGAAGGAAGTGATATTGCCACTGCATGCATGCGCATGATGGCTTTATTTGCAGAGAAATGATACAGTGGACTTGGCGGGATTTGAACCCGCAACCTTCCGCATGCAAAGCGGGCGCGCTGCCGTTGCGAACGGCGCGCTCTCACGCGCCCTGTAATCTATTTTTCTAGCCATTTAAGCCACCGTAGATCATATTTCGTAAAATGCGAACATCTGTGTATCCGCACATGGATTATACCGCATTTAGAAATATAAAGAGCTACGGTGCAAATCCCGCGCAAACCGCACCTAGTGTTTTGGCTCAACCTTTCCAAAAAGGTTGCGCACCAAGACTTTTTGATAAAACTTTTCGTAAAAAGTTTTTCAACATTGATCGATGCGCTTACCGGCCACTCTAATAAACCCAACAGCCAAAATAAAATTGGCTATTCAATTTCATACATTTAGAATTTCAATGGATACAAAGTATCCGTAAAATGGGTTTTAATAAATAATTATTACAGTAATACTTATGCGTATTATATCTTGGAATATAAATTCTGTCCGTGCACGGATACCTAGACTGTTAGCACTTCTCAAAAGGCATATGCCCGAAATATTATGCTTACAGGAAACTAAGGTAGCTGATCCCGATTTTCCTGAAGCTCAATTGAGCACTGCAGGTTATCACTCAATACTTTACGGTCAAACTAGCTATAATGGTGTTGCCATACTAGTTCGTGGCGGTGCCAAACAACATAATTTAATGGCTCATTCCATTACGTCTGTTAAAGTAGAAGACCATCTTAAGTTTTCTGAAGTTTTACGCGGTTTTCCAGAAGACCCAGCATCTGGCGAGGCGCGAGTGCTATCAGCTTGTATTGGCGGATTTCGGTTGGTTAATGCGTATGTAATAAACGGTGAAAATAGGACAAGCAATAAGTTTCTACTGAAAGGCCGTTGGATGGAGGCATTTGGAAACTGGTTACAAAGCCTACCACAGACCCCTCCTCTTCTCGTCATGGGAGACTTTAACGTGGCTCCTGATGATTGTGACGTATGGGATCCTAAAGGACTTAAGGACAGAATTCATTGTACAACTGAAGAGAGAGCTTGGCTAAAAAAGCTTCAAGGAAACCGATTACAGGATATCTTACGAACAAAAACTCAAGAACGCGTTTTCACTTGGTGGCCTTATATGAGAAATGGCTTTAATCGCAATGAAGGTCTGCGTTTCGATTTGGTTCTAGGAGACAAAAACGCCGCAAATTTAGTAAATAGGATATGGATAGATAAAGAAGAACGCGCTCCTGCAGAAAAACTTGAAGCTCCAAGTGACCACGCACCGATTATTATAGATATTAATTGATAGGGTTCGAATGAAAATCATAATTACAGGTGCAAGTGGATATGTTGGAGCAAGCATATTCATGAATCTAAAGAAACATTATGAAGTAATCGGCACGTTTCATAAAAATAAATTGTTCGAAGACTTACTGGAACTCGACGTTACAGATAAGAACGCAGTTATTCAGACCTTCTTAACTTTAAGGTCAAAAATAAATAACCCCACAGCAAGCTGTGGGGTATTGTAGAAGCACACCTCAAAAGACACTTATTTTGTATTTGCTCAATTAAATTTGAGATTAGTCGTGATGTCATCGTATTATACGAATTTTTGCTTTCGGCCATGTTAGAAAAAACATGCAATCCTCGCAACCAACAGGACATCGAGAAGTAATAAGAGCACAGATAAATCCCTTACCATTATAGTGGATTTGAGGGGGTTAACTTGATGTTTGAATTATCTCTTGCCTAAAAAGACTGGGATGGTCGAATGGATTCTTAGAATCTCTTCGGGTCTCGATATAAACATCATCTTCTTTTCTTTTTGACATATACCATCCCCTCGCTACACACATCTCTTTCCCGAAAGGCTTTATGGACTTGGCGGGATTTGAACCCGCAACCTTCCGCATGCAAAGCGGGCGCGCTGCCGTTGCGCTACAAGCCCTTTTATACAGTGATCTGATCGGATTGCCAGATGGCAGTCATCCGTATTTGGAGATATGCACAGATAAGATATAAAAGCATCTTGTTTTCCCTTCAAGCTGCAAATTGTAAAACATGCAATGAAACGCCAATGCCAGTTCCAGGTTTGGTTGGAATGGGTTTTGCCTAAGTTTTTAGATACGTTTAAATAATTATCTTATATAGGTATTTGGATACAACACGAAGGTGAAAGCATGGCGAAAAAAGAAGAAACTGAAGAAGATGAAGAAGATGAGGAAGATGAAGACTTTGATGACGAAGGAGACGAAGAGGAAGATTGGGACGAAGATATGGACAGTGACGAATAGTCATCTTTTTTTAATCTAATCCTTTATTTTGTTTTTATGCAGGGCCAGCAAGGCAGCAAATGCTGGCTCTGTGAATTTTATATAGCATACAGGCAGCTGTCCTTGGCTTGGTAGATTTAGAATGTCACATTACGTTCAGTGCCGTCCATCTCACGATCTTCTTTACCCTTATGTATAATGAGTTTGTATTCCTCTTCACGTCCTTTATCATAGGCTTGTATCTGGTCTTCTCCTCTGCAGTCAGCTTGCCCTCCTTCACAACAGTCTGCTTCTTGCCATCGACCACGCTTGTCTCGGTCTTGCTTATGACTTCCTTCTTCATTTGCGAGTACCATTCATCAAGGCTGTTGCCGTGCTTCTTTATCATCCTGAGGAAGTCCCTCATGTATATGCTTCTTCTCTTGCCGGTGCGGTCTTCCTCTGCTGCTGGAATAAGGGCTGCCTTGTCGCATATCTCCTCGATGTCTGCCTGGGAGAAGCCCATTGTGGCTCTTGCCAGCCTGCCGAAGTTTATGCCCTTTATTGGCATCTTTCTGGTGTTATATATGAATGCCTGGCGCCTTGATTTGCGATCCGGAGGAGGCACGTATATCGATTCTCCAAAACGTTTGCTCCTCTTCAGTGCTGAATCTATGTCCCAAGGCTGGTTCGTGGCCCCTATGATGAATATGCCTTCAGGATTCTTCTCAACCCCGTCCATTTCCTGAAGGAACTGGTTTACTGCCATTCGCATTGTACTGGATTGTTCGCCGCCTCCGCCGCCGCCGTTTCGCTTCATTCCCAAGGCGTCTATTTCGTCGAAGAACACTATTACAGGAGTATTGGCTCTTGCCTGCTCAAATATTGCATGCATGTTCTTCTCAGTATTTCCAGCATACATGTCAACTATTTCGTTTATCCTTGCTATGATGACATTGGACTTGGTCTCGCCGCTGATCGCATTCACCAGATATGTCTTCCCGTTTCCAGGAGGCCCGTAGAATATTACCCCAAGGCCTAGCTTCTTGCCATAGACCTTTAGCAATTCAGGCTTCTTTATCGCGAGGATTATGTTCTCATAGATGAGCTTTTTCTGCTCCTCCATTCCGACTACATCCTTGAAATTTATGGTAGACTTGTGGAATCTTACCTTCTTTATCTGGCCTTCCTGCATGTCAGTCTTGTCTGCATTGGAAACAATGCTTGGGCTTTGAGCATCAGGTGCAGTCTGCTGAGCCTGCTGGGGCTGTGGCGATGCCATTTTCACATTTACCTGCTCGAGGCGAACCTTTGCCTGTTCATACCCAGGATTTTTGGCAAGGGATTTCTCATACCACTCCTTGGCGCCCTGAAGATCGTTTTGGTATTCTGATATTATGCCCATGACATAGGGAGCATCGTAACTGTCAGGTTCCATGTCCAGGACATGCTCGGCATCACGGGTGGCATCGGTATAATTGTTAAGTATAGCGTAGGAGAGCGCCCTGTTGAAATAGGCGCTAGCGTAATTTGGATCCTCGGTTATAGCCCTTGAATAAAGGACAATGGATTCCTCGAACTTGTTCTCTTCGAAGGCCTTGCCTGCCTGAGTATAGTAATCCTTAGCCTTCGGATTCTTTGTGCCCTCAGGTTTGGGCTTTTGGTCAGAACTTGATGCCTGTGGTTCTGCCCCTGCCTGCTGGTCAGCCATGATTAAATATGGAAAATCCCATATTTATATCCTTTGCCTTCTAGTCCGGGAAACCAAACAACGGATAAACTGCAAGATTTTGCATGCTGAATGCGAAACAGAATTTATATTTTGCCATCTGTAGGATTAGCATGGAGGAAACAACTTCTAAGATACTTGACAACGGATTGAAAGTTTTAGTGCATCCGTTTCCGCAGTTGGAGACTGTTGCGATATGCTTCGGAGTCAGGTTCGGCTCGGTAGATGAGCCTGGCAGGATAAATGGCGCTGCCCATTTTCTGGAACACATGATGTTCAAAGGCACCGGAAAAAGGACATGGAAGCAGATAGATGACCGGCTGAAGGAGCTTGGGATCAGATACAATGCAACCACAGACCATGAAACTACATTGTATTTCATGCAGGCATACAAAGGATACATTGCCAAAACAATGGACATACTTTCAGACATGATAAATAATTCTACGATACCGGAGAACGAATTTGAACTTGAAAGGGGACCTATAATAAACGAGAATATGATACACCATGACAATCCAAGGTACATGATATCGGATTACATACCAAGAGTTCTTTACAGGAAGCATCCTGCGAAGATGTCAGTGGGAGGGGACAGCGAGCAGACAATAAGAAACACCAAGAGAGACGACCTTGCAAAGATATATGAGAAATATTATACTCCTAAAAATGGCGTGCTCTCCATATATGGAGGAATAAGCAGCAAAGAGGCTTTCTCTCTTGCGAAGGAATATTTTGGAGGGATGGAAAGGGAGTATAAGAAACTGGAAAGGAAGCCGGCGCGCGAAAAACCCATGAAAAGATCCATAACCATAAAAAGAAAAGGAATAAGGCAGGCAAGAATAGGCATAGGTTTCATATGCAAGGAATATTCAGAAAAGAGCGTTGACGAGTTCATGGCACTGAACATAGCCGAGAGGTATCTCAGCGACAAGCTCTTTGAGGAGATCAGGGAAAAGAGGGGGCTTTCTTACGATCCGGTGGCTTCGTACAGTCCATACAGCACGTTCGGGTTTCTTGCAGGCGCGGCAGGCATAGAGCCTAAGAACTATGACCAGACCCTGAAGATAATGCTTGGAGAGTTTAAGAAACTGCAGGACGGAGAGATTGACAAGGAGGAGTTCGAACGCACCAAGAAATCCCTTAGCGTAGGATATAGGATAATGAGGGAGGATACAATGACGATGGCAGTGTCAATTTCCGATTATGAGCTCATGTACAACGGAGCCTATCTGCTGGACAGAATGCCAAAACTGATTTCTGAAGTGAGTATGGACACTTTCAGAAAATACCTTGAGAAATATATCGACATTAATAAATGCGGGACTGTCTTCCTCAAACCGGAATGAGGCTTTGCAGAGAAGCCGATAACGGCAAAAGGTGAACGCAACGTCAATCTTCGGCAGAATATAAATCAGTTATATAAACTTTTCCAAAGAATGTATATTTCAGGTGTAAAAATGCAGGTATACGTAGAGAAACCAAAGTGCACAGGATGTTCACACTGCTTTGATGTCTGCCCGGTCGCAGTATTTCAGATGAAAGACAGGGAAGACCCAGACGTAAACAGCGACGTTGCCCCTGATGACCAGAAATGGAAAGGAAGCCACCTGCCTGAAGTCACTGCAAAATGGCAGAATGTACAGGACGGCCACAAACACTTCGCTGAAAAGCACGAAGGAGGAAGCGGTGGCATTTCTGTTGCAATCGGAGGCCCTTCATGCATACTTTGCCAGGCATGCCTGGTGGAATGCGAAGGCGAATGCATAGTGATAACCGACGATTCCAACAATGTCTATAGATCGGTATACAAGTGATGAAATGGCGAACAGCATAAGATGCTCCCATATCCTTGTAAAGAACAAGGCCGCCGCAGAAGAAATCCTTGCCAAGCTCAAGAACGGAGAGGATTTCGCCAAGCTTGCTGGCGAGTATTCCATTGACGGCTCGAGAAGAAGAGGCGGCGACCTTGGAGACTTCACAAGAGGAGTAATGGTAAGGGAATTTGAGGAAGCTGCATTCTCGCTGCAGAAAGGGGAAGTTTCCGGGATAGTCAAGACCCAGTTCGGCTACCACATAATAAAAAGAATGGAATGAAGAGATTCAAAATTTTCGGAAGCCTTTTAACTGGCGTAAATATTCGTACTGTCGCTTAACTCATCCGACAACAAAGTAAAACCACCGAGACAAAACAATTTTCCGGTTGATTCGTTTATCTCCAAAAGATTCTTATAAGTTTATACACCACCAGTTATGGTGGTCCGGTGGTCTCTCCTTTGATTATAATTATTATAGTGATTTTAGTATCACTGCTGTTGTTTATTGTAATCCTATCAAATCATTCGCCAACTTATAATGTTTCAACAAATCTGCCTCTTCAACTGGATAATTTTACCCTTAAAAATGCAACTGATATTACTTCGCAGGCTAGTTGGTTAAATACGGTCGGATTAATAGCCTCTTATAAAGCAGACTACATTAACAACATAAGTGATAGTTCTATACAAACAGAGAAATTTTTGTTTAAAAACAACACCGATGTTTTAGTTGAATCTCATTATATTTTAAATAATTCCAACAAGATACTAAACGAACTTTTTAATTCACAGTACAATCAAGTCAATTTACCCGATAATGTAACAGAATTATACTACGAAACAACATATGGAGCGTTAATTAATGTTGTTTCAAACGGACAGTTGACCCAACTTTCCGCTTCCAGAGTTATAAATGGAACCGTGGTTACAGTTGCAGAACCCTCAACTCCAGTTTACTTCTTTACTCTGGAAAAGCCGAGCGGGAAGTATCTATTGTATACATTTTACCTTGCTATAGGGAATAATCTCAATCTTAACGCGGCTAATTCAACAGCACAGGCATTCCTTAATGTAAGTCTTAATGATATAAATATAATTCAAAATACGAATAACTGATGAATTTTGTGCAGGTTAGTGAATATATACAGTTAGAGATTCCAATAACTGTGGATTACCACATAATAAAAAGAATTGAATAAATGCAGTTAGATTAACGGCTCGCTGAAACGGATGCCTAGCTGTTTTCTTTTACCGCGAACATGCCGTTTATTCGCGCTATAAGCTTCTGGGCTAGATTCTTTTTTGGAGCAGGCGGTGTGCTTGTTTCTTCCATGGCAGATCTGGAGAGCGCAGAGATTGTTTCAAGCATTCTCTCATTCAGATATCCGGGATTCATATATAATTGATGGCCAACTCCATACATGCCAACAAGTTTTGGCTCTGCATTGCCGCCTGCCTTGAGCTTCTCATATGCGTTGAGGGTATTTCTAAATGGGATTATGGGATCCTTTGGATCGTGATATAATGTTATGTGCTTTATTTTTTCAGACAATAAAGGAAGGTCTGAACTGTAGTCTGTCTTCATCGGGCTGCCCTTTAGGATCTTGAAGATAGAATCATGAACCTGGTCGCTAAGCCATTCAAGGGAAGAGTCGTCCATCGCTGCCATATATGAAATGATGGATCTCATATTGCTGTTTGACCCCTGACCCAGAGCCCCAAGGAAAGAGTATAATTTTGTAATCTGCTTTCCAAACTTGTCACTGGTCGCTATTGAGATTCCGGTTTTGCTTATAGTAGTATTTCTCAAAGCCAGCATGGCTATTGGGCCAAGGCCATAGGGTTCCAGACCAAAAGGGCACATGAGATGCAACGACGCGATGGTTTCTGGATTTCTGATGGAATACCCCAAGGCTACTGCTCCGCCCATAGATATACCTGCAAGGTGCATTTTGTCTATGCCGAGGCTTTTCACGAATTTTGGCATGAAGGAACCTACAAGGTATTCATGCGTGACGCGTTCGGGTTTCACGCTCTCTCCGAAACCTGGAAGATCAGGGGCTATGACCCTGAAGTTCCTAGACAATGAGTTTACCTCTTGCCTGTATTGTTTTCTGTGAAGCATTTTCATGGAAGCGGCAAACGCGGGCTCGGATTTTGAGAGTTCTCCCCCGTCTATACTTCTCTGCCATACCTTTTTGTTGCTCGCTATTCCGTGAACCAGCAAGAGAAGAGGATGATCGGGGTTTCCGGCCTCGAAATAGCTTATCTTAAGCCCGTCAACTTCTGTTGTTTTTTCCAACCTTGGATACGCTGCGATTTGTTTTTCCTGAATTGGTTCGGTATTGAGATGCCTATGTCCGTAAATAAAACCCATACCCAACCTCTGCAATGCGGCCATTGAGGTTTTTGTGGTGTAGCCCATTCAAATCTGATTTGGCGTTTGTTTTTTCTGAAATAAAAAGGTTTTGTATGGATTTGCTATTTGCAGAACCTTGAGGCCTGAGATGCTATTGCATACTATTTGAAGAGGATGTGGGAGGCGACTCCGATGCCGTAGGCGAACTTTGACTTGGCTATCTTTGAGACCCCTTCCTTCCTAGGATAGTATTTGATAGGAATTTCGTCGATTTTATATCCTTTCTTTGCAAGTTCCACCACGAAGAAGGCTATTCCTGCCCTATACGGCTGCACCTCCTTTATGTCCTGGAATGCGCTTCGCTTCATTACAAAAAGGCCTGTCAATACATCATGTATATGCGTCCCGTATGCGATATTGAAGAGATCGGTAAGTATATTGTTTCCAGTCTGCAGGTAGAAATTCATTGAGCCTTCGGATAACCCTGCCATCCTGTTCCCCAGTATCATGTCGGCATTCTTTTTGCCGATCATGGCGATTCCGCGCTTTATGCCTTCAAGTTCATGGGTGCCGTCGGCATCTATGCTTGCCAGAAGGGTTCCGTGCGCGCTCCTGAGCCCCGTCATTATCGCGTTTTCAATGCCGCTGTCTTTTTGCCTTATTACGGTGGCGCCTGTCTTGATGAGCTTCCGATAGTAGGAGTCGTCGCTTTTGTCCACTATTATTATTTCGGTCTCTTTGCCAAGCTGGCTGCGGATGTCTTTCACCATCTTGAAGACGCTTTGCTCGCTTATAGTAGGTATTATTACGCTTACACTAGGCTTCTTTTGCATCTGCGCATCCCCGTAGGTTTTGTATTATCTGTTCGGAATAATCATTTATAACTTACGATATGAAGTTTTGTGTGGTCTTTCTTTGAGATATGTCATTGCGCTTGGAGGAAATGCCCTTGAAAAGAAAAACGCGGCGGTTGTTGCCAGAACAGTATGCGGGCTGCATTCAAGAGGGCACAGCATAGTAATAACACATGGCAACGGACCGCAGGTTGGGGAGCTCTATCTTAAAGAGGGAAGGAGCCTGAGCCTCCTCACTGAAGAGACGCAGGATAGCATAGGCAGGGAAATAAGAAAGGCCATACTTGAAAATTGCAGTATGGCGGATGTTGAGATAGTCAGGACAAGAACGCTCGTGTCCATGCGCGACAGGGAATTTTCAGATCCTTCAAAACCCATAGGAAAATTTTATCACTATGAAGCAGATGTACCAAGAGGCAGGAAGAAATTTGAAGTCAAGAAACTGGAAAACGGATTCAGGATTGTTGTCCCTTCGCCCGCGCCGCTCAGAATATTTGAACTTAATAAGATAATGATTCTGCTCGAGAAAGGAAATATCGTGATTGCCGCAGGAGGCGGCGGAGCCGCAATGATAATCTCAAAAGGCAGGCGCAGGAGGGCAGATGCGGTAATAGACAAGGACATGACATCTGCGCTTCTTGCAGAGAAGGTGAATGCGGATGGTTTTTTCATACTGACAAACGTGGATGGGGCGTATTTGAATTTTGAGAAAAGAGGAAAGGGACCAATCAGAAGAATGAAGACCCCAAAGGCAAGGGAATATGCAAGTCTTGGTTGTTTTGAGAAGGGAAGCATGCTTCCGAAGGTCAACGCGTGTATAGACTTTGCAGAAAAAACAGGAAGGAGAGCGGCAATAGGGAATATTGAAAAGGCGGAGGCTGTGCTGAAATACAAATCGGCAACTATCGTAGCTCCTTAGCCTTGCTTATCGCAGAGAGCAGCTCGGCAATAGGGGCATCTGTCTTTATTCCCGATTCATTGAAGGCAGTCCTAGTGCAGATGAATCCTTTTTCTTCCAGTATTTCTGAGACTTTATGAAATGGCACTGAACTTGTCTTAAGCTTGCGGGTTAACGTTGGAAGATGATAGAAAAATGGGGTGTCGAGTTCCTTGCATACGGCGCTTATTGTCTTGTAGCCGCATCCGGATTCGTCCATTTCCTTGAGCATTTTTCCTGCCAATGCCTTGTCATTCAGCTTTCCCAGAAATATGGGACCGAACAATTTCGTCTTGGAACCGCATGCATGGCAGACGGAGCTGATTGCCGGAGCTATACCCGGCATGCACGAGAATGAAAAGCAGGAGTTGCAGTATGCTCCGAAGCCTGTCTGCATCATTGAATCGTAAGCTTTCTGCGCTCCTTTCCTGAGCCTCAGGAAGAGGCGCATGTAATGCATGTCGGATATGCTTATCAGGAGCTCTGTACCAAAATTGAATTCTGACGCCTTGCGCATGAAGTAGCTTATGAGGATTCTGATTCCGGCTTCCTTGCATAGGTGATTGTGCATAGGTGCAGAGGCATACTGCTTTACGCAGGCTTTCGAGTGGGCGCCGCATAGAACTGCAGTATCTGTTGCAGTAAGCATCACAATAGTGCCGTCTTCCGATATCTTCAGAATGTCCCTTACGTATGGGGCAGGAGAACCAAACGGGTCAAGATCTATTATGTTGAATTTCTGTTCGGAGCCGGCGGCGAATTTCTCAAGGTCGATGTTTAATGACACTGCCTTTATCCTGTTTTTCTTGAGATTCTTCAAGGTATTCTTGGCGGCTTTTTCGTTAGTGTCAAGAAGGGTGAGGCCTGATATGCCGGCTTCCTTAAAGTATCTTATCCCTCTTATGCCAGTGGCAGATGTGCAATCAATAAGGGAGTTTCCTTTTGAACCGATTGCATTTAGGAATGCCACAGAAATGTCACGCAGGCATTTCATTTTCGGATTGAAAAATACCCCTTCGGCGACTTCTATTTCAGCGCTGCCTTCTTTTACCTCGATGTCAATCATAATCACATTTTCTGGTTTAGTTTTATTATGGAGTCAAGAAGCCCATGCGCATACGCTATGGCGGAGAATGAAGTGTAGAAATCTCCTTTGTCAAGGAAGGACTTGGAATCCTTTGCATACATTGCGGCAAGCTCCACTATCTCCTTTTGCCCGGGGCTGAGGTCATGCGCCGATAACGATAGAATGTTTTTATCGAATATCGCTATGTCTTTTATTATCCTTTCCTGTATGCTGGCCATCTATATGCAACCGGTTTGGAGAAACCGCCGAAGGAATCATTCCTCCATGTAAGGAGCCAGGAAGTACGTGACGTTTGCATCGCCTATGTTATATCCAAGCTTCATCGGCTCGATGGACCTCAAAGCGATATCTATATCGTTGCCTGCAGGGCACGACTTCACCATGTTCTCCAGGAACTCGAGATTGAAGGTTGATTCCGCATTCTTTGAGACATCCATGTGCTTCATTATGCCGCTGTTTTCAGTCTCATGGAATTCCTCGAGCTCGGAAGAATCGCCACGCGCCCTTACTGAGAATTGGTTCTTGGTGGCATTAAATGAAATGTATGAGGATATGAGTCCTGCGTCCTTTATTATGTCCTTTAGCGGTTCGCCGTTTATCTTTATCTTTGCGTCAAATTCCACGTTTGGCTCTTTCTCGACGCTCTTCTTGACCTCTATGAGCTGGAGCTTGTACCGTCTCCTGCCGTTTGGTCCTATGAATTCCATAAGCAGCTTGTTGTCCGAATCCTTCATTACCAAAGATTCCCCGTCCCTTGTCCTGGAAAGCATCTTGTCCAGATTCTCTATATTGAGCCCTATGCTTATCGGCTTCTCGACGTTGAATTTTGAAAATGATTTGTTGGGCATTGCGAATGATATCATGCTTATGCTCGACGGGTCCATTGCCTTGAGGCTTATGCCGTCTTTCGTTATGTTGAAAAGCCCTTCATCAACTAAGCCTACTATTGCGCCTATGCAGTCCTTCCAATACTTTGCGTTGTCTATTTTTAATTCGAACAAAAAACCATCCTATGTGAAAATATATCTCAGTTGTTTTAATATAGGCAGCGATAATAATAAATATTCTTACATTGGCGATATTGCCTTGTTTATTATATTTTTTCATGCATAATACTATTGTCGTTTTTTGCTCTTACATGACATCCGGCGGTTTTATGATTGAATTTTACAGGAACCCTTTTACAGCAAAAGAAAGCCTCGAGAGCCTGAATCCGTTTGTCAGGAAATGGTTTGAAGGAAGGTATAAGGAACCGACACCGCCGCAAAGATACTCGTTTAAACTTGTAGGCGAGAAAAAGAACCTGCTGATAACGGCGCCGACAGGAAGCGGCAAGACATTTTCGGCATTCATGGCAGTCATAAGCGACCTTATGAATCTTTCCTTGCAGGAAAAGCTGGAGGAGAAGGTTTACTGCATATATGTCTCGCCCCTCAGGGCACTGAATAACGACATATATAGGAATCTCAGCGTGCCGCTGGAGGAGATATACAAGGAGATATCGATACCTGTGAAGAGGATCAGCGCAGGCATAAGAACAGGAGACACTCCGCAGAAAGACAGGCAGAGGATGCTGGCCCACCCGCCAAACATACTGGTTACGACTCCGGAGAGCCTTGCCATACTCATAAATTCCACAAGATTCGCAGAGAACCTGAAAGAGGTACGGTATTTTATAGTCGACGAGCTTCACGAGCTTGCAAACAACAAGAGAGGAGTCCATCTTTCGCTCTCGATAGAGAGGCTTGCCGAGCAGATAGGCCATGATTTTGTAAGGATAGGCCTGGGCGCCACCATGCATCCGCTTGAAGAAGGTGCGAAGTTTATAGCAGGATACAAGGATGAAAAGGATACGAGGGACTGCTATATAATAGACGCAACTTGGGACAAGAAAATGGATTATACTACAATTAGCCCAGTCAAGGACATGATAAACGAGAAGGATGAGAATGTAGAGAATGCCATATATTCGACGTTAGACGGCATAATAAAAAAGAACAAGACAACCCTGGTCTTTACAAACACCAGAAGCGGAACAGAACGTGTAGTCTACAACTTAATAAGCAGATACAAATACGGGGAGGATGCCATAGCAGCTCACCACGGTTCCTTGTCCAGGGAAACAAGGCTTGGCGTTGAGGAACTGCTCAAGAAAGGAGGATTGAAGGCGGTCGTATCATCAACCAGCCTTGAGCTTGGCATAGACATAGGGACAATAGACAACGTCATACAAATCGGATCGCCAAAAAGCGTCGCTAGGGCCATACAGAGAATTGGAAGGAGCGGCCACAGCTTCAACGATATTGCAAGAGGGGAAGTCATAGTGACCAACAGGGATGACCTTATAGAGTGCTCGGTCATGCTTGATGCGGCGAAGAAGAGGCATCTCGATTCCGGGATAGCGCCGAAAAATGCCCTTGACGTGCTGGCGCAGCATATAGTAGGCATGTCGCAGGTAAAAAAATGGGATATAGACGAGGCATATTTTACAGTAAAGAAGTCCTATCCGTACCATACCCTGGAAAGAAAGGATTTCATAGCATTGCTGGAATACCTTTCAGGAATGTATGTCGGGCTTGAAAGCAGGAGAGTATACGGGAAGATATGGTATGACGAAAAGGAGAAGACGTTCGGAAAGAGAGGCAAACTTACAAAACTCATCTATTTCCTCAATATAGGCACAATACCAGACGAAGTAGCCATAGATGTCATGACAATAGACAAGAAATGGATAGGCAGCATAGAGGAGGAATTCCTTGCAAGGCTCAAGCCCGGAGACATATTCGTTCTTGCAGGGAAACCTTACAGGTATGAATTCTCAAAAGTCATGAATGCTTATGTCAGCCCTGCGCCGGGCCAGATCCCGACCATTCCGCCATGGTATTCGGAACAGCTTCCGCTAAGCTATGAGCTTGCTCTTGAAATAGGAAATTTCAGAAAGAGGTTCGGGGACGCTGTTGGGGCTTCGGTAGAAAAAGGCAGACTTGCTGCAATAATGGCCAAAGGAAAGAAAAACGCGGAAAAGGAAGAATGGCAAAAGATACTTGATGAAATGCCGATGGATGAAAATGCGAAGAATTCGGCATATCTTTACTTTGCAGAACAGATGCTGTATGCTGGCAGCGTGCCGAATGATAAACTTATCCTCATTGAGAAAACAGTCGAGCCCGAGGAAGAGAGAGATGTCCTTGTATTCCATAGCCTTTATGGAAGAAGGGTCAACGATGCATTGTCCAGGATATTAGGAGTAATAGTCGGAGAGCTTTACCAGACCGATGTTGCCATAAACGTCAACGACAACGGCTTTGCAATATCTACAGGAAACAGGACGGAATTCGACATGAAGGACGTGAAAGGAATAATGGAGGAGCTTGTGGAAACCGATCCGGAAAGGCTTCTGAAAGCCAATATAAGAAGGACAGAAATGATGAAGAGAAGATTCAGGTATTCTGCGGCAAGAAGCTTCATGATACTCAGAAATTATAAAGGCAAAAAAATAAGTGTCAGAAAACAGCAGATAAATGCCCAGCTCATACTGAAAGCTGCCGAGGAGATAAGCCCCAATTTCCCTATAATAAAAGAGACATACAGGGAAATAATGGAAGACGTCATGGACCTCCCCAGAACCAAGGAAGTCATCAAGAAGATCAAGAATGGCGGGATAGCCTTCAAGGCCATAGAGACAGATGTCCCTTCGCCTTTTTCACACAATATAATAGCAGTAGGGGCTTCCGACATAATAATGATGAAGGACAGGAGAAGGCACCTGAGGGAACTTCACAGGCTGGTAATGGAAAGAATCGATGGAAAACCAGCAAGAAAGAAACCGGCAAAACAAAGCAAGGCAAGGGCATCAGGAAAATCAGGAAGGATCAAGATAAGGATAAAAAAAGGCAGGGCATGAAACTCCCAGAAGGATTAGAGATTGTCGAAGGGCTACCGGTACTTTACATAAAGTCGCTTTCGGCAATAGTCTGCACTGACCTCCATTTAGGGTATGAAGGGGTCATGGCAGACAAAGGACATTTCCTCCCTAAGGCCAATCTCAATAACATAAAGAAAATAATAACCAAGGCAGCCAATGCGACAAAAGCGTCAAAAATAATAGTAGACGGAGACATAAAGAACGAATTTTCCAAAGTTCACATTGAAGAGTTCAATGAGTTCAGGGATTTTGTCAATTACATAAGGGAAGACCTTGGGATAAAGGAGATAATCCTCATAAAAGGGAATCACGACAATTTCATAGACCAATACAAAAGACCGCTTGGAGTAAAGGTTTTCAGCCAGGAGGCGCTTATCGGCGATTTTCTATTTTTCCACGGTGAAGAACTTCCAAAAAGCAGCGAAGGGAAGGTCTTGGTCATGGGACACATACATCCTGCAATAACATTATTCAACGGCCTTGGCGTGAGGGAGAAACTGAAATGCTTCCTTTATGGCAGGATGAAGGACAACAGAAAGATAGTGGTGGTTCCTGCAATGAATTATTTCTCGGAAGGGGTCGGAGTCAATATGGAAGACCCTTCATCAATGGCTCCCGTATTCAGGAAGATGCTTGATGTAAACAGCATGGAGGCCTACTGCATAGGCGAAGGAGAGACTCTTGATTTTGGCAAGATAGAAGACCTTAAAAGCAAGGAATACTGAGCACGTGAAAAATTGCGTGCTTTGGCAGAATATGGGATTTGAGGCCGAAGTGCATTGGAAGATGTAGAGGCATTATAAACAGTCCCAGATTAAAATATAGGGCTGCTGCCAGATCGGAGGAATTTGTCATATATACAGAACAAATCAGCGCCGGCAGCCGCATATGGATATTTGAGAATGTATGCTAACTTTATAATGGATTCTGGATATGGAAAATTATGAGTTTGACAATCTTCTTTACGCTGCCGCTTCAGGAGACCTTGAAGGAATAGCAAAATGGATAAAGGAAGGAGCAGGGGTGAACAACCAGGACGATAGAGGCTATACCCCATTGATGCTTGCCGCAAGAATGGGAAGGACGGATAGTGTTACGCTTCTTCTTGAGAACGGCGCCGATCCCGGCATAAGGGATAATTTAGGAAAGACCGCGGCAAGAATAGCCATGGAGGCCGGATTTGAGGATATATCTGGGAAAATAGAAAAAGCCGCTGGCGAAAAGAGTGACTTTGAGATTCCAGAAGTAGTGAAAGAGACGGCAATAGAGACATTCGTGATGGAAAAGGCGTCTGAAATAAGAAAAAAGCTTGATGAAACATTGGCCAAAGAAAAGGCAATTACAGAGGCAAATAATCTCAACCTCATACTCTTTGCGGAAATGAGAGAGCTGTCAAAATGGCTCGGCAATGATACCATTGGGGAGATAGATGGATATCTTGATGAGGTGAATGATGCAGTTGAAGAAACTGCGGAAAAACTGGGAAGGGCTGTAGTCAAAATAAAGATAGACGACTCCAACACATATGGCATATCAGAGGTATTCGAAGCAGATAGCAGGCTTTTGAAGAATATAACAAAAAATATCTACAGGTCGATGGTTTCGTTTGCAAGCGAGCAGCTGGGGATTCCGGAAAAAAAGATATCGATAGAATATGATGAATACCATGAAAGGCTTTTGGAAATAAAGAAAGCGTTGCGGGAATTGGCCAGGATAGATAAGACTCCGGGCGGAGAGGAAAAGCACAGGACTGAAAAGATTGCGTATACAATAGGAGACGCATTGGATAGTTAGTGGTCTTTGATGGATGTGGTTATATACACGGATGGGGCTTCCAGGAAGAATCCGGGAGAGAGCGCCTCCGGATATATGATATTTGACGGCAAGGAAGAAAACCTGCTTGCGCACGATGCCCTATATAATGGAATCAGGACGAATAACGAAGCCGAATATATAGCCATAATATCGGCATTGGAAAGAACAGGCAGGGATTTCGGATATAAAACGTCAGTCAGGCTTTATTCGGACAGCGAACTTGTAGTGAGGCAGATAAACGGAAAATACCGCGTCAAGGAAGAAGGGCTTAGAAAACTATGCAAGAAGGCAGTGGAGCTTTCAAAGAAATTCATGAAATGCGAATTCAACAACGTCAGGAGGGAAAATCCCCACATAAAAGAAGTTGACAAATCAATAAACATTCTGCTTGACAGCCTTGGCAAATAATCCACAGTCTGGCTTATGCTGCAGTCATCCCTGGTTTTGAAGGAAGGGCGGCATTTCCAGAACTCTGGACCTGTGCGTCCTGATTCTCAGTACGTTCTATGCGCTTTGAGGCTCTGCTTGCAACTACGCTGAAAACGACATTGGTAAGCAGTATGACCATGAATACTATGTAAAATATGTTTTGGGAGTACGCGTCTCCAGTAGAGAGATATATACTGCTCAGCACGGCCGCAGTAAGGCCACGGGGTATTAGGCTAAAGGCAAGATCTTTGTATTTTGAGTTTAGTTTTCTCATGGCAGTGGCTATTTCAAGCTTCCTGAGTATTATGAGGATGCCTGTTATAGCAGCTGCAAAGATAAAGTAGTATAAGGACACATAGGCTATCACACCCAGCAGTACGAAGAAGAATGTCCTGACCAGAAATTCTATCTGATCCTCCACGTCAGTTGTCTGCTCTTCGGTGTTCTTATTGAATTTGAAGTAGTCGTTGAATATCTTTGAATTTCCTATTATTATGGCATATATGAGGACAGTTATTACTGCTGCGCCATTGAAGAAAGATACAAAGGCATAAAGCAGAAATGCGATTGCGATGGTAGCAATATAGCCCCTTGCACCTTTGGAAAAGTTCTGGACGAATAGCCACCCGATACCTCCCAGAATGCCGATAAGCACCGCCACGCTGATGTAGGTTATGGTGTATTGCACATAACTTACAAGTGTGAATGTCGCCCCGCCAATGGATGACAGCAAAAGATAGAATATCAATATGGAAAAGACGGAGTTGAATGTAGCCTCTACAAGCAGGGTGTCATATATCTTTGAGCTTATGTTGAGCCTCTTTATCATCGGCGCAATCATAATTGCAGAGGTCTCGCCAAGCATGGTGCCCAGTATTGCACCGTAGATGAGCTGCCAGTGGAATACAAGGTACATTATCACTGCCATGGCAACTGCAGGCAATGCGGTGTCTAGAAATGCGAGAAGATACCCAAGGCCGCTTGGCAGTGACTTGTCAAGCTTTATGATCTTGCCTCCGTCAAACATTATGGTTATCAGCGCTATGCTACCAAAAAGAGGCGTCAGGCTTCTTAGGGTACTTATATAGGTTGGCGGCAGGAGGTGGCTCTGCGAAAGCACAAGCCCTATTAGAAGAAGTATCATCACTTCAGGTATCCTTGTCTTCTTGAATACTACTTCGCTCAGGTATCCCAATATTATGATAAAGGATATGACGACCAGAAGTAAGTCGACTTCAGTTCCTGATGATAATCCTACGGCCATAGTCAAACCAGCTTGTCAATTCCGCGTAAATGTATTCCCAGCATAATACATACTGATACGGCTGGCATGTGCGGCGTTTTTGCGGCACAATCCCATTCCAGTACAGGTTATAATGTATTTGCAATATGGGCTGTGATCCATGTTTGAATTGTAGTGCATGTTTATATATCTCTTATGCTGTTTTCAGGTACAGTTGGGATCAAAGCAAAATACGCAATACATACGATGATGCCGCATGCCGCGATGCCATGAATGAATTTCTCGCAGATATTGGTGCTGGCCGGAGGCAGAGATTTCCTGAACCTGAAGCGTCAATTTGAGTTCTTATAATAGAAAAAAAATAAAAAATAAAATCCAGAATCTTCGCTTGTTTATTCTACTGCTTCTACGTTTGCCTTTACTTGCTCTTCTTTTAGATCGCTGCAGACGTTGCATGCCTTTGCGTGCTCCACTGCTTTCCTCACGGCCTCTTCACTTGTAGGCGCTTCTGCCTGAAAGTCGCATTCCTTTCCCAACTTTCTTGCAGATATTTTATAACTTGTCATGTCTTTCACAAACTGAGATAGGTAAGAAAATTATTTAATTATATATGATTAAAATTCATATGAAGATATTTCACAATATACCAAATGTTTATAGAATTTGGTTTCCATAATATATTTCTGAGGCTTCTCACAGAGGGTCTTATGAAAAAGTTGAAAGGCAGCCTGTTTGAAGTGATAGGCAGCAAAACCAGGGCAGAGATACTCCATGCTATTTCTTATGGGCCTCTTTCAGTTGGAAAGATATCGCAGACCACCAGGATTGAGCAGACCAATATATCACACAGCCTTAATCTCCTCATGAATTCCAGAATAGTTGAGAAGAAGGTGCGCGGCAGAATACACGAGTATTCCATAAGAGAGGATATCCGTCCGGTAATAATGAGGATTATAGAGGACATAAAAAAGAATGAGGATCTGCTCAGGAAGGGAGGCGTCCTTATAATGATAGGATATGTGATCGTCAGGATCCAATTTACCGGCCAGATACCTGAAGTTTCTTCTTATCTGATACCTAATATACTAAGTTTCATTAAGCCGTTTGGCCAATGGGTCAGCTGAAAGGCCATCTGACAAAGCAAAACAGCAGGAGAGCCGCACGCCGGCAAATACAGGTGCGAATCGCTGCTATTTCTCGAAGAACTTGTTAAGCGCAGGGTAGCTCTCCATGAGATTCTCCTGCTCTATCTGCTGGTATATCGCATACATGATTCCCGCAGTAAGCAGGACTCCTAGGCCTCCTCCTATTGCTCCGCTTATGGTTGCGAAAGCCGCAAGGATCCCTACAAAGATGCTGCCTAGAACGGTTATGACAGGCAGATAATTGTTGAGTATGCCTTCTATTGTTCGCGGGTCCCTTCTGAAGCCTGGTATCTGCCATCCGACATCCTGGAGTTGCTCGGCCATGTTCTTTGGGCTTTGGCCTGTCATCTCAACCCAGAACTTTCCGAAGACTACACAGAGTATGACGGTTATCAGAAGATATATTATAAAGTGTATCCAGAGAGGTACCTCGATCGGAGGACCGCCCATAGGAAGCTGCAATGGCGACCAGCTCGTCTGCAACTGGTAGATGTACGTTCCATAGCCGCCAGTATAAGGAGTGGGGAAGTTAGGCTGCATGAGGTATACAAGGCCGCCGGTTATCTGTTCGGTGCCTGTCTGGTTTGTATAATAGGCTATGAATTGCACTACGCTTGAAGTGCTGTGCGAGAGAGGCATCATCCATACCCCAAGACTGTACAGCAGTGAGGTGGCGAGTATGACAGGCAAAACGCTGACATACAGGAATGGTATTGGCAGCCTTCCTCCAATTCCACGGAATTGGCTGAATACCATGGGCAGCTCTATCTTCATCTCCAGCACATAAAGGCTTATCAGGAAAACAACCACAGTGAAAAGAAGGGGCAGGAATGCGAGTATGGCTTGCGGTATTGCGGTAGCAGTGCCTGAAGCAAGCTGCGTCGCCGCGAGAGGAAGCAGTATGTTGAACGTGCCGCCTATTATCGAATATGCAACTCCTCCTGCTATGAAAAGGTTTATTCCCGATGTTATTCCGTATTTCACCATTGTCTCGTCAAGATAGACGACTATGACTGCGCCTAATATGAACTGCGCGACTATTATCCAGAAGTAGGAAGGGCCTATTGCCTGTATGCTGCCCGTAGATGCGAATATTATCGATTCGACTACTGCTATGCCGATTGCCGCAAGCTTCTGTATCGCCTGGAAACGGCCTTTGTCCTCAGGATTCTGCATGTCTATTTTTATGACGCCCGCGCCGTTAAGCAATTGCAGGACTATGCTTGCCAATACTATTGGACCTATTCCCACAGTTATAAGCGAACCGAGCCTTGCCGCAAATATGATATTGATTATTTGCAGGGTTGGGTTCTGAAGAGAAGATATCCTGACTCCGAATGCTGGAGTCGCGAACATTATGAAGTAGATGGCCATTATTATGCCGGTCCACTTGAGCTTGTCCTTGAATGTCAGAGGCTTCGAGGGCTTGCGTATGCCTGGAACGTATTTTAGCAACGGGTCCAAAAATTCAATTCCCAATCATACACCTTCAAAAGTCATTGCAATGACATGCCCTTCCTTTGCCTTGCGTTTACTTAATGTTACAGAAGAATTAAAATGTTTACTAAGAAAGCCTATAAATGCCTTTGTGCCCAGTTCCATGAATCCGCTTGACGATACCTCAGCGCCGAAGTGTATAGACACCTCCCTTTTAGTGCCTTTTCTTCCCATGCCAGCTATGTCCATGCAGAGAAAGGATGCCATCCTGCGCAGTCCTTCCTGATAGTTCTCCTTGTAGCCTGCCGCAGCTTCAATTCCTGCAAGAAACATCAGCTTCGAAGCGCTTTCCAGCGGGGCTTCGGCTATAAACGGAAGCATGCCGAGCATTGTAAAATGTATCTCCCCTTCGGTTTTATCTTGTGCCCCAGATATTTTCACAGACTCTCGAATGAATTTGGTGCCCAGATTAGGCTTCCTCTGATTCCCGGCTGACGGTTCCCCCTCAGTAACAATCGAGACAAACTGGCATGCGTCAGAGCCGTTGTAGACGCATGAAACCTCAGCGGCAGTTATATTCTTTGATGCATGTGAACTTAGAAATCCTGCAATTATGCCTGCTTCATAAGCATGCACATTGAAGCCCAGCCGGAGCTTTGTGCTTTGGCTTGCAGCAGAACGAATTATGACCCTGTCAATGGAAGGCATGTACAGAAGCTTTCCGAGGCCTGACGACTCAAGCAGGTTGAGAAGCATGCCTATGCCTTTGCCTCTTGAAATGGAGAATGCCCTTTCGCCTATGTGGAACCCATACTTTTGTGAAAATTCAGATAGGACAGGAGTCGAACAATAGAAAGAATCCGGCAGGAGAAGCTTTGGAACGGCCTTGGCGTTGCCTTTTGAAGAGAACCACCCGAGGAGGAGTCCCTCCATGTCTTCAAATGACCCAGTAAGAGTGCTGCCTTCCTGCAGTTCAGGACCCGCAGAGAGTAAATAAGAGGATTTTGCATTCTTTGGATATGAGGATTTCCGCGGAGAGCTGAAGCTCTTTTGCGGCATTTGATCTCTTTGTTTTGCCGGTTTTGCTGTTTTTACAGATTTTTTGGTTTTCTTATTCGGCATCTGATCTTCCTGCACACGAGTGTTGCATGATGAATTGCCTGCGCCAGGGCAAAGGCACTATCCCTAAGTCTATGCCAGCCTGTACCTTTCCGTTAGACGTGAATTGCTTATCTTCCTTTTCAACTGAAAGCGTTATATACCATTCTTTTGACTTGGTTTTCTTTATGGTGCAGGTCTTTGCCTTTCCTTCAATGTTCCTGTGATTTGCGAAATTGATTTTGCCTATCTTTGAAAGTTCGATATTCTTCTTTTCTAATTTGAAACCTGCTTGGGGATATGTCAAAGACGATACAAACTTCTTGTATCTTGGGAATCCGGGCCTGACATTACTGCCTTTCTTCTTTTCCCTGCATCGCCTGAAGAAATGCCTGTATGCCTCCGATATTCTTGTTGATACGTTCTGAAGAACCTGCGAATATAGTTCTGCAAATTCCGGATTCTCATTCTTGGGTTGCGTTATCCAGACATTCATCCTGTATTCTGTCAGTGTCTTTCCTGTTTCCTTATGATACGCCTTTGACTTTTCAAGAAGAATGTTGTAGAGTTCTTTTGCAAGGAACATCTGCCTGTTGAGGATGGATTGCATGTTCTTTGAAGGATATGCACGATATTTGTATGCTGTTTGCATTTGACCATGTTTATTATTCCATTAGGAGTTGTATGTGTTGCGGTGGCGGCTTATATCCCACCCTTAAAGAGGTGGGTTTTACGCCACATTATATAAAGTTTTAACAGAGTAATAGATTTCATGGAGCATATACTTATACCTGAGAAAAGGGCAGAGAGCTTATCCAAGATAATAAAAGAGGTAAGCAAGACGCTAAACTGCAAGATGGAAATAATCGACGGCAACAACGTGTCCATATCCGGAGAGGCTTATGATGAATACAATGCAAGGAATGTCATACAGGCATATGGAAGAGGGTTTGGGATAGACGAAGCGTACAAGCTACTTAACGAGGATATCTTCTGCAAGTTTACCGACCTTAAGGATTTCTTCAAGAATGACGAACAGAGGCAGAGAATCAGGGCCAGGATGATAGGCAAGGAGGGCAAGACCAAACTTTACATAGAAGAAGTAAGCGGCGTGAAATTGTCGATATACGGGAATACGGTGGGCATGATCGGCACGATTGAACAGCTCAGGATAGCGAGCGCTGCGCTGCAGGTACTCGTGGAAGGTGGAACACATAAAAAGGCGTATAACATAATGGAAAGAATGAGAAGGAGTTCAGAGGCGGTATGATGGCAGGACCAAAACAAAATGCGGATGAGATATTCAAGGAATTCAAGGAGCATTCCATATCGGAGTTTTTCAGAAGGAATGCACAGATGCTTGGATACTCGGGCAAGGTCAGATCCCTTACTACAATTGTGCACGAATACCTTACAAATTCTGCTGATGCGTGCGAAGAGGCGGAGATACTTCCAGACATAAAGGTGGAAATAAAGGAGCTTGGAGAGAACAAATACTCAGTCAGGGTTTCGGACAATGGGCCTGGAATCCCAAGCAAGATAGCTGGAAAGGCATTCGCCACTGTTCTGGCAGGCACTAAATTCCACAGGTATAAGCAGCAGAGGGGCCAGCAGGGTATCGGCGCTGCCGGATGCACGCTCTATTCCAAGATAACCACCGGAAAGTCAGTGCACCTGGTATCTGGCACGACAAGGGAAAAATACGAATGCGACATAACAATAGACATAAAGACGAACAAGCCTCTTGTGGAAAATCAGAACAAAATAGAAGGCGACATGATCGGCACCGAGATATACGGGGAATTCGGAGACGTCAAGTATGAGAATAGCGACCATGGTGTTTACGAATACATAAAAAGGACTGCGCTATCCAACCCCCACATGTCAATAGTACTGGTGGATCCGCAGGGCAGTGAGTCAGTCTTTCTGAGAGCAACCAATGAGTTGCCTA
Organism: Microcaldota archaeon; assembly: GCA_021846005.1. GTDB lineage: Archaea > Micrarchaeota > Micrarchaeia > Micrarchaeales > CABMGC01 > JAJZIZ01. Next base: position 8,141 of record JAJZIZ010000001.1, on the reverse strand, counting down.
AAAAAGCCAGGGAGATAAAGCCGCACCCGCTAGGAATTACAACCAATGATCTTCTGGAATTTGCACACAGAAGCGAGAGCCGGAAGCTCAGCGTCTTCCTGCAGGAAAGCCTTTCGAGAGTTACTTCTGGAAAGATAGATGAACTCAGGGACTTGGTCAAGGATGTGGATTTCAATTCGGAACCGCGAGATCTCTCATGGGACATTGCGGAAAAATTAGTGAAAGCATTCAAAGAGATAAAATGGATGGTGCCGGAAATGGACTCCATGTCAGAGATAGGGGAGAGCCAGATAGAGGTTGCAATCAGGAACATACTCAATCCCGAGTTCGTCAAGGTAGTTGAAAGGAAACCCAAAGTCTTCAGAGGCGGCATCCCATTTGTCGTAGAGGCAGGCATAGCTTATGGGGGAAGTGCAGGAAAGAGCAAGGAACTTACCGCCAAGCAGAAAGAGGAACTGTCAACAGAGGACGGAGTGCAGGGTGCGGCTGAAGGGAATATATTGAGATTTGCGAATAAGGTGCCTCTGCTTTTCGATGCGTCAAACTGCGCCATAACCGACGCGGCGAAGGCCATAGACTGGAAGAGATATGCAATATCCAATTTCGACGAGGAGCCGATAAGCGTTTTCGTAAATGTCTCGAGCGTCTACGTTCCTTATTCAGGGGTTGGAAAACAGGCAGTGTCACAAGAGGAAGAGATAATTGACGAGATAAAACTCGCTGTGCAGGACTGCGCCAGGGCATTGCAGAGATATCTAAGCGGGATAAGGAACCAGAACCTCAGGGAGACCAGATACAAGACAATAATGAGATATGTCAGCCAGCTTTCGGGAGACCTTAGCGACATAACAGGAGTGAAGAAGGAGGAGATAGAGAAGAACCTGAAGAAACTGGTTGAGGAAAGATTCAGCATTTCGGAAAGAGACGAGGAAAACCAGGAAGGGGAAATTAGCGAAAAGCAGGAAAAAGAAGAGAAAGATGAAGAATGAATTTAGCAGCGGCTTTCGCTCCGAATATTGGATGATTCAGGTTTGTAACCTGCTGCCTCCTGAAAAAACAGCAGGATTGCAGAAATTAGATTTCTGCGCCTGGTCAATACCAGCCCCTTGTCTTCATCGCCTTTGCGACACGGTCCACAGCCACGATATATGCCGACGTCCTTGGGCTTATCTTTTTCTTCTGGGATTTGTAGGCATCCTGTGTTGCAAAGACATCCTTGAATGATTTGGTTATGATGCCGTCGAGCTTCGAGTAGACCTCTTCTTCTGTCCAATAATAGTTTTGAGTATTCTGCACCCATTCGAAATACGAGACAATGACACCTCCGGAGTTGACCAGGAAGTCGGGAAGGTCAAGAACGCCTTTCTCGAATAGGATCTGGTCTGCGGCAGGAGTCACAGGGCCGTTTGCAAGCTCCAGGACTATATCTGCCTTTATCTTATCGGCATTCCCTTTTGTTATCTGGTTCTCTATTGCGGCAGGTATAAGCACATCTACGTCAAGCTCAAGAAGCTCGCTGTTTGATACCTGCTCGTATTTCTTGCCGTCATAGCCGTGCAGCTCGCCGGTTTCTTCCTTGGCCTTGGAGAGCTTGTCGTAGTCCAGGCCGTTTTCGGAGTAAACTCCGCCGCTTGAATCGCTTATGGCTACAACTTTAGCGCCGAGCTTCTTTGAAAGCTCGAATGCAAATTTTCCAGCATTGCCGAATCCCTGTATGGCTATCTTGGCGTCTTTTATCTTAAGCTTCCTGAGCTTCGCCGCCTCCCTGAGCACATACATGCCGCCCATTGCAGTGGAATCAAATCTGCCTTCGGAGCCCCAGACCTCGAGGGGCTTTCCAGTTATCATGCCGAATTCATTATGTCCGGCAAGCTTGCTGTATTCGTCCATCATCCAGGCCATTATTTGTGGATTGGTGTATACGTCAGGAGCCGGGACGTCGAGCTTTGGACCTATGAACCTGCCAAGAGCGCGAATGTATCCTCTGGAAAGATTTTCAAGTTCAATATCATTCATCTTCTTGGTATCGCATATTACTCCGCCTTTTGCTCCGCCGAATGGTATGTTGGCCAGCGAGCATTTCCAGGTCATCCATGCGGATAGCGCCTTGACTGTGTTGAGGTTTTCCCCGGGATGGAACCTTATGCCCCCTTTGCCAGGGCCTCTTGCATCATTATACTGAACCCTGAAGCCCTGAAAGACTTCGGTTGAGCTGTCACGCATCTTTACGGGAATGCTTGTGGAGATTGTGCGCATGGGCTCCCTGAGAATCTCGTGGGCAGTCTTGTCAAGATTCATGACCTCTGCGGCCGAATCGAGCTGCTGCTGGCTTATCTTGAATGGATCTAGTTCTTCTGGCATTTTGACACCATTAAATTTTTTTGTAGTATGAAGAATCGGCTATCTCGCCGCACAGGCTGTCCAGCTCTTCGCTTATCTCTGCAGTAGGCTTTCCGCTCACTATGGATTCTATTACTTTGCCTTCGAGCCTCTTTCCTTTTATATAACCCACTATCTCACTTATTTCCTTCGAGTATTTCTTGTTTATGTATTTGCTTACGGATACCTGGACGACGCCGAGCTTCTCTGCTATTTCTCTCTGGCAGTAATTATATTCGGAAATCATTGTCTGTGCGACTGATGCCCTTACGGCCGGAAGTATCTCCTTTGATATTATCCTGCATTCTGGATCCATGCATAAAAATTGTATGACAAAGTATTTATGGGTTTTACAGAGCCTTAGGATGCCGGGATGCGGATTCGGGGCTGAATTGGCGATTCATTCGTCAATTATGCCGAGGCTGTCCTTGAGCTTGCCCATAATGCCTTTTCTTCCCGCCATCGGAGGCTCATCCCCACCGGCTGACTGCTTGGGCTTGGAGATTTCCTTTGATGGCACATGAGCCATATGTATGGGAAACCACTCGTGCGTATTTGTGTTCTTCTCCGCGAGCTTTTCGGCTTTTGCCGTTGATGAAGCTTCGGATTTTCTGCCTGAGGAGGCATGTACGTTAGTAAGTATTCCCAGAAAAGTCAGGGTTTTTCTTGAGGCTTTTATTATAAGCGTATTGACCTTGCTGCCATTCAGGAATGCCATGTCATCTTCAGAATCAAAAACAGCGGCAGTTATCTCATCTGATTTATTCAGGATTGCAGTTGCGGATATGTAATCCTCAACCACCACAACCGCATAATCGTAAATTCCCTTGGAAAAAGCGGCAGATATTTTGTCCCTTATGCCTGCGATGTCATTGGCCTCCTCTTTTGCCATGACGCTTGCGTTAGTATTTTCGAACATGTCAGCTACCCGCTCTACAGCGCCGCTTATGTTGCTTATCGCAAGTATCTTCATTAGAGGGCCTTTTGTTCTTGATCTTCTATGAGATGGCAAAATAAATAAATATGATACTTTGAACCCCAACAGACCGTAAGAAAGACGCGATATAGAAAGACTACCTACGCATCTAATAATCTTATCATGGATATTATTTGGTATACATTGTAATGCAGGTATTCTTATGCGAGGAAGCGAATCACAAGTCGTCTGCGACAGCTGTGGAAGAAGAGTCCCTAGAAGCAAGGGCATAGTTTACGAAAAGATGATAAGATACGGAACCGAACCCAGCAGCATGAGCAACGTAAGGTTCATGACAAAAAGGAAGGTGTACTATTGCATAAGCTGCGCGAAACATAGAGGCATATTCGAAAGAAAAGCGAGGGAAGCGGAGCGCCACTCAGCAAACAAGTTCGAGTAGGTGCTTTAGATATCTGATGATGCTGCCCTGAACCAAACTGATTCTCTTTCGGGGCAGCAGGCAGTGGGCTTCGAGTCAGTTGTGCAGGACAGCGGGGAGCAGTCACAATACCAGATCCCTAATGCTACTGTGCCAGAGGTTTCTGAACCGAAGGAGGGCAACGTGCCAAAGGGGCAGATGTGCACAAACCATCCATGGCGTGATGCCTATGCGAAATGCGCATATTGCGGCCAGTATTTCTGCTATCCGGACTTGGTAAGATACGAAGGCAAGGAATATTGTCTTGAAGACCTGGGCAAGGCACCGATTCCCAAAAGCAGGTTCAAAGTAGGCCCAAACAGGTTTACATATATAGCCGCGATTCTTTTTATTGCAAGTTCGCTTTTCATACTTTACCATACATACCCGCAAGTAAACAGTATCATAAGCCAGGCAGAGAGAGTCGGTATTTATTCATTTCTGCTTCAGCTCAATCTCAGCACCGAGATAAACCTGATAAACCTGTTCGTTGTTGCGGGCGGAATCATTTCAGGGATAGTGGTTCTTCGCAATTCGGGAGCCGGATTGGCATTTGCAGTGATTGTGATTTTCATAGCTATTGCGCTTTTCGTTTTTGAATATATAGGCACAGTAAATACCGGCGCGCCCAATTATTATATTTATATAATAGTCCTGCTCATACTTGATACCATTTTCACAATCCTCAGCAGGATAGTTTTCGTTGAGAGTTCTTATCAGAGAAGGGACCTGTCAAGGGCGGATTGGCCAAAGGTTGAGACTTTCTGATTTCAATAAGCGCTGTAAAAAAGTCAATTAGAAGAAGATGGCTTAAATAAAATAAATGCCAAGAAATAAAGGAGAGTTTATCTCCTCTTTCTCCTCATTCTTCCCTTTCTGTTCATCTTTGTTCTTGCGACGTATCCGTTCTTGTCTATGAAATAGAGGAATCCTTCTTCCCTCTTAATCTTCTCGCTTCCTTCTTTTCTCTTTCTTCCGCGAGGATTGTTCTTCATAGGTGTTCTCCAGACGTATCCGTCCTTTCCAAGGAAGTATAGATATCCATCCTCCCTTGAAATTTTCTCATCTGATATTCTTTCTGCCATCAAATTCACCAATATAACCTACTACTGATATCTTTTTATATTTATCCTCGTGGCTCCGAGAGTAACATATAACGAGGAAGGGAGAAAATGTCGAGGCATATGCTACTTTGAGGATTATTTTGTAAATTTTGTAGACGCAAAGCAAGCTGGTTCACAGGAAAATCTCCAGAAAACACATATATATCTAATCACAACCAAAAAAATCTGGTGTTGGCATTACAAAGAAAGCAAAAGAGAGAATTTTCCTTATTCCGGAATTTGATTCCAGCACACTAATTTTGGCACGCACGTTGCTTTGACGCTTTAGCAGCATATGCTGTTCAAACGAAAATATTGCATACCTTTCTGATTTGATAAGAAATTTGATGACAAAATGAATACAATATATAAACAATATGAAGCCAGGCTGAAACCAGGCGATAAGACTGGGCAGGAGGTAGAAGCGCCGCTGGTGATGAAGAACTCGGGCAGGCAGCCTTCCTTGGAAAATATATCGTCAATGTTGGATGCGATACTAAGAATCGAGAAAGGCTGGAAACCTGTATCAGAGATACTCTTAGTTGATGGCAGGAAGAGCCGCGATTACTTAACTTCAGTGGTGAATACAGAGAGCGGATTTAGGGAAGAGGTTACCACAGACATGCCTATAGGAATTATGGAACTTGGACTAAAGCCCGAGGCGAGCCTTCCTGCTAACGAAGAGAGACTGAGGCGCAGGTTCGCTATGGTCCTTGAAGCTGCAGATATGGCAGGAATCGCAGTGTTAGGTCTGGGGATCCAGCCTTTCCAGAAACGCAGTTTTGAGAATATGATGCCGAAACAGAGATATTCTTATCTTGTAGGTTATTTTGGTGATGACCTGATAAACATGACAGTGACTGCAGCTTCGCAGATTCATCTGGATGTTTCAAGGGAGAATGCCATAGGAACCTTAAACACTATGATAGGATTTTCTCCGGCAATAATAGCCCTGACTGCAAACTCCACAATTCTTGAAGGTAATATTGACAGGCATCAGGAGTTCAGGGGAACAGCCTGGGATGCGATGGCCAATAACAATATCATAGAAGGCGACAGGGTTGGAGTTCCTGAACGTTTTGCCACGCTTCAGAAATGGTATTCCAGAATATCAAGTTTCAAGCCTATTTTCGCAAAAAGGCAGGATAATTATATGTATTTTGACAGTGAGTATAGGTCTTTTTCCCAGCTTTGCGAAGCCGGACACGCAAACACAATAGATATTGCTACAGGACTCCCTTCTGCAATAAAACCAGGAATTGAAGATTTTGTGACAATGCTTGGAACCGTATGGACTGATGCGCGGCTTACAGGATATGGAACCGTTGAATTGAGGGCACCTGCGTTCCAACCTTCTTTGAAATGGCTGATGGCGATAAATGCTCTTGCGCTTGGACTCCGGAATAGTAACGGGGAAGCTGGAAAATATTTAGAAAAATATTCTGATTCCGAAATAAAAATGGCGAGGTCAGATGCGATAACCAACGGGCTTGATGCCAGTATGGGGTCTGTTCCAATAAAGGAGGTATCCTATGATATGCTTAAGATTGCGGCGAGAGGACTTGAGAAAAGCGATGCGCGTTACCTGCGGCCTATGCACCATGCGTTGGAAGAAGGAATGAACCATGCAGTTAAGACAAGAATGAGATTTTCTGAGCTGAAGGCAAGAAGCTTGCCCGAAGAGGATTTTGTTCAGGCCTTTGTGCACGAGCACATATTCAGAACCGCCTAGATTTTTGAATTTAGAAGGGAAAGAAGATTTCCAGATAGGATCATCTCCTTTTCCTTTTCATCTAATCCGGATTTTTTTATCTTAAGCAGTTCTATTTCTTGGTCTGACATGGGAGAATCCGAGCCGAAGAGGATTTTGCGGGCTCCGAGCTTCCTGGCTAGCAGCCTTATCACCACGTTGCTTGATACCACTGATGTTTCTAGGAAAAGATTCTCGTGAGATTGGATTTTTTCAATTGCAGGTTGGGAAACAAAGGCAAAATGTCCTATTATGATATTCATTTCATGGAAATCGTCTGCGAGACATACAACCCTGTCAGGATCTGAATATGGAGTCGTTTCTTTCCTGGTGTGTATTATGAGAGGCTTCCCGGAATCCTCTATCTCGCGGAAGATAGGGTAGAATTTTTTATCAAGCGGGTCGAAATTTTGAGACCTCGGGTGGAGCTTGACCCCAGCAAAGTCATCATTTTCAAGCAGTTTTTTGACCTCCTCTGCAGTTATAGCGTTTGGATCAAACCTTAAGAAAGGAAGTATTGAATTTGATTTGTATTTAAGAAGTTCCCTGCTTGCAGAGACAAGGTCTCCATCAACATCAAAAGGAAATACAACAGACGCGTCTATGCCGCATCCGGCCATGCTTGCCTTGAGTTCATCGATAGTCTGTGAGCTGCCGTCTTTATCAAGACCTATATGTACATGAGTATCTATTATCAAGTGACATCCCCCCACCAGTAAACAGTGTGAACTTCCTCAGCATTCATGCAATCACTGCATCCTGCAAAGGATGTGTTTTATCGGTTCTCAGTTCTTCGAGTCCGTTTGCATTTCCTGTTGGAATGTATTGACGATTCTCTCCCTGAGCGTGACTTTCCCTCTGTCCGAGGGTAGCTCTTTTGAGTATGTTTATTGATGCGTTTATGTCCCTGTCCATCTGCAATCCGCATTTCTGGCAGTTGTATGTTCTTTCCGAGAGCTGCATCTCCTGAATGTTGCCACAATTACTGCATTCCTTTGATGTATTCCTCGCATCTGCCTTCATTACCTTCATACCAGCACATTCAGCCTTGTATGAAAGGAATTGGATGAACCTATTCCATGAAGCGTTCTGGATTGACTGTGCGAGGCGGTGGTTCTTCACCATATTTTGTATACGGAGATCTTCCACTGCTAATGAAATGTATCCTGAATTGACGAGAATGTCTGTAAGTTTGTGCAAATGCTGTGCGAGGATTAGCCTTTCATCTATTTCTTCCTGCCTTGTGGCATCAGGATAGATTCTGAATTTGTAGGCTCTTGTCAATTCCATTATCTCCTCCTCTTATCTTTTAATAAAACAAAAGTTATTATAAGTAGAATTATGCCTATAAGCAAGAATGTCAGATTCATCGAGGACATAGGTAAGAAACCGGACAGCGGAGTCAGCCGGAGCGGACAGGAGAAGGTTTTGCATGAAGTAATATGCAATCCAATGTTGGATGCAGCCAGAAAACTGCTGATGATAATTAGTGCAATTCATATAAGAGCCAATAAA
>JAJZIZ010000038.1 GCA_021846005.1 Microcaldota archaeon | reverse complement strand
CTGTAATCTATTGCGCATAATTATCGCTAGACTCTATAGTGGTTTCTACAATGCTATTTACTGACCTACTAATCGGATTCTTGTCAATCATGGTTCCTGGATTTTTCCTGGCACTAGGATTGCTCAAGAAGACCAAGCTGAACATATTCGAAATAGGGGTTATAGGCTTCATATTCGGAATGATATTCCCTCCCATGCTTACATGGACAGAGTCCTACTTCCGCAATGTCATACACATCTTCTCATTTTCAGCAGGTCTCTACAACGTAAATGTGGTTATACTTACCATAATAGGGCTTGCAATTTCATACCAGCAGGGTGCACTCGATTTTTCTTTCCTGAAGCGCCGCAGCACCGGAAAATCAAGTGAAGCTATAGTCTCCAACGTCCGTGCAAATGCAAAGGAACGCATAACAGGCTTGAGAAAGCAGCTTTCAGCTGCACAGTTGGATATGGTCATAGTAAAGGTCCACGAGCGCGAAGAGGAAGAGCTTGTAAAGAGGAACAGCGAAGAGATCAAGACTCTCGAGTCAAAAGGCGCAGGCCCAGAGGAACTCGCAAAAATACGCCTATCACATATAGAACAAGAAAATACCCTTCTTTCAGGCCACGAGCGCGAAGAAAAAAATCTTCTGAAAGGAAATGGCAGCTCCTCTTCAATGGACTCAAAGAAATGGACATATGTGGTATGGGGACTTCTATTCGCAATAATGCTGATAACATTTGCTTCAAGGATGGTAAATATAGGCAATGCGCCAAAATACTTCGAATTTGACCCGTATTTTGACATGCTGAGCACAAGGCAGATACTTGTTTACGGATACCAGTTCCGCCTTGATTATTCGGCATGGCCAGTAAATAATGGGACAACAGACAGGATCCAGCCACTTATACCTTACCTTGAGGCATACTGGTACCGCCTTGCAGATACACACCCAAATTCCCCTACCATAAGCACCAGTCTCCTTTCTCTTGTAAGTTCTTACTATCCTCCCATAGTAGCAGCATTGCTTGTTTTCATAGTCTTCATGTTTGTCTATCATGAATACGGTTCATTCCCGGCTCTTACTGCTGCAGCACTGATAGCAACAATGCCGACTCTGATAACCACATTCATTGCCGGAGAGCAGCTCCTTGAGCCGTGGGGTCTTTTTGCCTTGTTCTTTATGGTGGCAGCCTATGCTCTAGCAGTCAAATATCCAAGTGAAAAGAGATATGCTATACTGGCAGGCATAGCATTCGCATCAAACTTCCTCGGCGCCCACTATTACAATGTCACATCCGCAGTGCTTGCACTATACATACTTGTGCAGGGAGTTCTTGACACCTTGAGGAAAAAGAGCAGCATAGAGTTCTTCAAGTCAAACGGCATAATGCTTGCAGTGATAATATTATTCTACATCATATATGCTCCTTACAATGCAACACTATCAAACAGGATACCAAGCATATTGGGGATACCCACTATCATAGGATTTCCTCTCATAGCCTTCATAGCAGCTCTGATATTCGAGTACCTGCCTATCTATCTTGGAAAATACAATCTGATGGAGAGAACTACGCTCAATGATCTGGCATTAAGAATAGGGCTTCTTGTCCTGATACTTCTGCTTGCGATCCTGAGCCCTCTGAGCAAGCCGATAACCTCATTCCTGGCATTGGCTTCGCACTTCACCACGCCATCCACACCATTGTTTATGACCGTGCAGGAGTACGTGACTACAGGTCCTGCATTCAACTTCGGCGCTTCAGGATTTGGCATAATAGGCGCAGGGGTAGGTGGCTTCCCGCTGCTTGTATGGGTAGTACTTATCCTGTTTGCAGCATTCACTCTGTATGACATACTTATCAAGGATTCAAGGTCTGCAATCTTCACATTCGTCATGGTCGCGCTCCTTGCGTTTGCAGCCATGAGCGAAATAAAGTACCTTCCGCACTTCGGAGTGGCCTACATAATAGCAATCGGAATAATCATAGGCGAACTATATCTTATGATAAACAAAATGGACCCTTCTAAAAAGCAGAAGGCCTTGTATGCCCTTTACGCAGTAGTTATTCTGGCTATAATATTCGAATCTGCATCTGTTTTCAGCGTATTCACTGCAATTGGCAAGAACTGCAATAATGTAACGAGTGTCGTTTCCGCAACTATGTTCTGCAACACGCTTACCCCGCAGTGGCTAAGCGCCCTTTCATGGATGAGAAGCAACATAGGCCCGCATGCACCAAGGATACTTGCGTGGTGGGATTATGGGGACTGGATAAACTGGTTTGGAAACAGCAACGCGGTAATAAGGGGTGACAATGCAGTCGCAACCTTAGACTATAATGTTGCTGCCCACTTTGTGCTTGGCAACCAGGACGGATACAATGCCACAAGGCTTTCATCCTTCATGGACAACACTGCGCAGGCAGGCTATCTTTTGTTTGACAACCAGCTGGTGCAGAAGTGGTCTGCCCTCGACTTCCTGGCATGCGTATATGTGAACCAGACAAGCAAGCCTTATGCAGTATCACAGGGAGCACAATACGGCCAGTCTTTCCTGATAGGCACCTCGCCATGCGAAACCGCGCATGATCCTGTTACACTCGCTCTGCCCGTGCAGCCTACTATAAACCAGTACTGCAGCTTCTCAAATACTACTACGGCGGTGCAGGCAATAGCCCTTGTGGGGCAAACGGTACCGCAGGTACTCAACACAACATACTGCGTATCGACATCCCAAACCAATCAGCAGGGAGTACTAAATGTCTACAATGAGAACGGGACGAAGACCAACATAGTAATATCCACAAATTATTATCTGGGTTCGATAGCAGGGCCTAACGGCCAGACTCTTATGGAGTTCCTTGCCATATACCTGCCAAACGGCCCGAACGATACGATAACCAACGCGCCTACTGAATTCTACAACTCTACCTACTACAAGGGGTTCTTCTTCGGCAAGCTGCCTGGATATACTCTGGTGTACCCGAAGAACTTCTCCGGCATAAATATGGTAAATTCGACAAACACCGTGATGATATTGAAGCTCAACAACTACACTGGCAAGCTTCCTTATGTGCCTCCGAAGCCGACATGGGTGCACAACAATTACACTATACCTGGATGAGGAATAGTGATGAAGCTACTCATAATACAGCCGTACATTTCCTTGAAAGGAGGCTTTGAGCGTGTCATGCTGAAAATAGCCCAGCACTACTCTGCGCCAATATATGCTCTTGAATACAATCCGAAGACAACCTTTCCTGAATTCAAGGATCTGGATATAAGGATAATAGGCAAACACGTTCCTTTTTCAGGCGCTTTGCCATACAGGGCATCACAAGGACTTAGATACGGATACAATTTCTATAATCTCATAATAAAGGAGGATTATGACGTTCTCAATCCCCACATATCTCCAAGCGAATGGATAAGGCACAAGAATCCCAGGGTGCTTTGGTACTGCCATACTCCTCCAAGAGAGGTCTACGACCTGTATGCGGAAAGAATGCGCTACAGATCCTACAAGGAAAAGTTCCTCTATTCCGCAATGACCAAGGCCTACAAACTCATATCGCATAATGTAGTGAGGAATATAGAAGCAATAGCTGCGAATTCCTCAAACACCCAAACTCGCATATCAAAATATTTCTCAAGGGAATCGGAAGTCATAAACCCGGGCATAGATTACGAGAAGTTCGCAGACAAAGGCGATGAGAAATACTTTTTCTATCCTTCGAGAATATTATCAAACAAGCGCCAGGATTACGTGATAAATGCTTTCAAGAGATTCAACAGGCTTTCCAAGAAGAAGTACAGGCTTGTTCTTTCAGGAACCCTTTCGGCAAATCCAGAGCACCAGGCATACTACAAGAAACTGGTATCGATGTCAAAAGGCCTGGACGTCACGATAAAGACAAACATAACAGACAGGGAACTGTCAAGGCTATATTCCGAGTCTACTGCTGTGCTGTTCTCTGCGATAAACGAGGATTACGGATACGTGCCTCTGGAAGGCATGGCAAGCTCAAAACCAGTAATATCTGTAAATGAAGGAGGCCCAAAGGAAACAATATCGGATGGCGAGACCGGCTTCCTGGTAAATTCTCCTGCAGAAATGGCTGAAAAAATGCTTTATCTTGCCGAGCATAAAAGCGAAGCCGCTAAGATGGGAAAAAATGGAAGGAAGCGCGTCATGCTCAATTACTCGTGGGATGCGTTCTTCAAGAAATTCGACGCCGAGCTCGCAAAGGCAAAAAAAGGAAATCCTGAAGGAAAAACTGCCTGAAGTCAGGAGATTACATACTTGGAGATTATCTTTGTGGCTCTCTCTAGCACTATTTTTATGTTCTTGGTAGTGTTGGATCCTGTGCAGATAAGCTTTCCATTCTTGAAGAGAATTATGACTGCCTTGGGTTCCTTTATCCTATATATGGCCCCAGGGAACTGCTCCGGCTCATAGTCAACCTCCCGTATGTTCTTCGAAAGAGAAAAGAGGTCAATGTTCGCATGCAGGTCGGCCTTTACCACTATGTTCTGTATCTTTATCTTAGGGTTGATTTTAACCGGCATCCTATGTTCCGCCTTGCCTTTTGCCATGAAATTCAAGTATACTTATAACATGAAGCTTTTTAAAGCTATCATGTGCACCGCGACAGTCAAAACTTCCTGAAATGGTTTTGGCATCAATCGCATCGTGGCACAGCCTCCCTTCCGTCCTCTCGAGAAAGGTATAAATATTTTGCTGGAGATAATAATAATGTTTTTCAGAATACGTAAAATTTTGGAAACAATATCTATTTGTGCTTAAAAAAATAAAAAAAGTGATATAATGGCAGAAAACCAACTAGGAGGACAACAGTATCTGATATTACCTGAAGGGGCAAGCAGGCTCATAGGGAAGGAAGCCCAGCGCACCAACATCGCAGTGGGATATGCCGTATCCAGCATAGTCAGGACCACACTTGGTCCAAAAGGCATGGATAAGATGCTGGTAAGCGAACTAGGAGACATAATAATCACGAACGACGGAGCCACCATATTGCAGGAGATGAATGTAGAGCATCCAATAGCAAAGATAATGGTCGAAATAGCAAAGACGCAAGACAAAGAAGTGGGAGACGGGACAACTTCCGCAGTGATAATCGCGGGGGAGATGCTGAAGAATGCCGGAAACCTTCTTGATCAAGGGATACCTCCAGCGGCAATAATAAAGGGCTACGAGATGGCAAGGCACAAGGCAACAGAGATACTTGGAACCGTTGCAAGCAAGATAGATCTTGAAGACGAGGACAAGCTGCAGAAGATAGCCATGATATCGATGGGCTCCAAGAACATAGGCAGCATAGAGACAAAGAAGATGATGGCAAAACTCTCCCTTCAGGCAATAAAGCAGGTTTCGATAAAGGAGAACGGCAAGGTAACCATAGACAGGGATTTCATAAAGCTGGAGAAAAAGGAAGGCGGCTCAATAGAGGACACAAGCTTCATAAACGGGGTATTGATAGACAAAGAGATTGCACACCCTGGAATGCCAAAGTCCATCAAGAATGCAAAGATAGCTTTGCTCGATGTCGCTCTTGAGATAGAGAAGACCGAGACAGACGCAAGGATAGAGATAACTTCTCCTGACCAGATGCAGGCATTCCTTGCCCAGGAAGAGAAGATGCTCAGGGAGATGGCCAACAAGATATCCAAGAGCGGTGCCAATGTCATATTCATACAGAAAGGCATAGACGACGTTGCACAGCACTATCTGTCAAAGGCCGGTATAATGGCCATAAGGAGAGCCAAGAAAAGCGATATGGAGAAGCTCGCAAAGGCCACCGGCGCAAGGCTTGTCACAAGCCTCGATGATCTTACTTCTGAAGATCTCGGATTTGCAGGCTTAGTGGAGGAAAAGAAGGTCTCCGGCGAACAGATGGTATTTGTAGAAAAATGCAAGGATCCGAAGAGCGTTACCATATTCATAAGGGGAGGCGCAAAGCAGACAGTTGATGAGGTCGAAAGGGCGCTTACAGACGCTCTCGGCGCTCTTGCCAGCGCGATAGAATCGGGCAAGTATGTAACTGGAGGCGGCAGCACAGAGATAGAAGTTGCCCTCAAGGTGAGAGACTATGCGACCGATGTAGGCGGCAGGGAGCAGCTTGCAATACAGGCATTCGCAGACGCCCTTGAAGTAATACCTAAGACGCTTGCAGACAGCGCAGGAATGGATGCCATAGACACACTGGTCAACCTAAGGACAAAGCACAAGGCTGCTTCAGGAAAGAGCTACGGCATAGATGTCTACGCCAATTCGATAGCTGACATGGAAAAGCCTGGCGTGATAGAACCCCTGAAGGTAAAGCTCCAGGCACTCTCAAGCGCAACAGAGGCGACAGCGGCAATCCTCAGAATAGACGACATGATAAGCTCGAAAGGAAGATCGGGGGGAGGACCTGGCGGCGGACCTGGCGGAATGCCTGGAATGGAAGGCATGGAATAAATAAACAGATGACTAAGCCGATGATGTGCCCAAACGCGCAGAGGCGGATTTTTCTGATAAAATATGACTCGCCCGCAAACTCCTATCCTTGAGATAGGAGTAAGGGCGTGCAAGAAAGTATATAAGAATGCAGAACAAAACAGGAAACATGGAAACAATGCGTGCC
>JAJZIZ010000037.1 GCA_021846005.1 Microcaldota archaeon | reverse complement strand
GCAAACGAGGCAACCCATGCAAAATCCATAGAAAGCCTAAACAAGACCATTTCTCTCTGTTCCAGCCTTAAAATAAAATATCTAGTTACGCATCTCGGGAGTCATCTGGGAAAGGGAAAGGAAGCAGGAATAAGCAACGTGGCTGACGCAATCAATAAATCCGAAGGGCTTGATGGCGTAACCCTACTCCTTGAAAACACTGCAGGAAGCACAAACAGCGTCGGATCTACGCTGGACGAACTTGCTGAGATACTTGGAAGATCAGAAAAAAAGGTAGGCATATGCCTTGACACCTGCCATCTTTATGCTGCAGGCTATGATATAACAAAACCAGAAACACTAGACGAGATTGATGAAAAATTAGGCTTCCGGAATATCTATCTGTTTCATCTAAACGATTCAAAGTTCCCGCTGGGTTCCCATTTGGACCGGCATGAAAACATAGGAAAAGGGTACATAGGCAAGGAAGGCTTTTCCAAATTCTTTTCCTATGGGAAAATCCTCGAAAAGCCATTTATAATGGAAACTCCGGAAGAATCCAAAGAGGAACTCATCCTGGTAAAAAAACTGGCAGGCCTGCATCAGAGCTAAACAGGCCAAGTCCTCCAGTATACTGCACGGTTTCAGACTAACTATTGCTCAGCATAGCTGAGAGGCGTTATCATGATCTTTAAAAAAACCAAATATCCGATAAAAATTATAAAAAAACTTGAACTTAAAACAGTGCACTACAATGATTTTTCTTTTTGGCGTTGGAAGAAGCTTATCTTTCCAAAAGAATTCAATTTAAAGGGAAGAATGAATCCGCATGTGGTGATAACCGGCGAAAGCGGCGGCGGAAAGTCCAATGCTGCAAGGGTGCTCATAAAGGAAATAGCGGAATCAGGCGCCGCCATGGCGATATTGGATCCCAATGGCGATTACGTGGGAATTGCCGACTCGATAGGGGCATCGGTTTATGACGCGTCGCGCGTGGGCGTGAACATTTTCGATCATGACGAGATGAGCGAACAGGAACGTGCAGGAGAAATAACGGCAATGCTTGCAAGGCGCCTGAGACTGGGATACGTGCAGTCTTCGATGCTAAAGAGATGCATAGGATACACCTATTGGGTAAACAAGCCAAAAAACCGAATACCTTCCATGTCCGACCTTGCGCTTACAATAAAACGATTCGAAGCTAAGGCAGGGAAAGGGGAGATAAGGACACTATCCGTGCTAAGGGAACGGGTGTCACTGTTAAATTCCATGACTCATTCCAGGTTTCTTGATCTTAAGAAGGTAATGAACTCCAGAAGCGTATTTTTGATAAAAAGCCTTCACTCAGAGGAAGCGCAATCCATATACATGGAGGGGCTTCTCAGGAAGATATACTCCGCAATGCTCAGCAGCGGCACGCCAAAAAGGCCTTTCTACCTGATCATAGACGAAGCGAGAAAAGTCAGCGGCAGTACAGTCCTCGGCAGGCTTGCAGCAGAAGGCAGGAAATACGGCCTTGGCATAATGGCTGTCTCCCAAAAATCAGACGAGATAGAGGGCAAGGTGATGAGCAATTCATCCACTATAATCTCATTTTACCAAAGGGAGCCATCCGAACTCAGCTACGTTTCCAGCTACATCGCCGGCGGTTCAGAATCAGGGAGGCTTACCGCTGTAAAAATGGCAATGAGAAATCTTAAGACCGGAAAAGCAATAATCCTCGATTCAAGATATTATGAACCTATTCTGGTGGAATTCGATATTCTCGCTTCTGGGGATTTCTGCCTGAAGCATTACATAGAAGAAATATCCTGCGATTCGATCGGCAAGACTGAGCTTCTGGATAAACTTTTAGGGAAAGGAGTTGTTTTGCAGGATGTGAACGCCGCCCTTGCGGATTTGACTGAGGAAGGAATACTGAAAGAATACCGCCAATGGTACATATCCAACCCCCGGAATTCCGCAGAGCATGACATAATGCTGCATCTCATATCAAAAAAACTGCATAGTTCAGGCATACCAAATGAAATATACAACTCATCATACGGTCCAGACATTATTGCCTATGAAAAAGGCTCAAGGATTGCCATAGAGTACGAGACCGGAAAGAAGAATTCCGAAGAGACCGCCCGCATGCTTGAGAACAGGAAAAAAACATATCCGAAGATAATTCTTGTGGCAAATGATGACTTCCATCACCGGTATTTGGGAATGCCTGGAATTATCACTGCCAAGGCCTCTTCCTTCTTGTCCGGATCTGTTTCAGAATACCTATGAGCGCGGGATTATCGTTTTGCCATCGGGTATTTTTCGTATCCTGCTTATTTTGCAGTCTTTTACTTTTTTCATTCCTTTGTCATAGACGAATTCTATCTTTGCCTCATTGCCCTCAAGCATCATAAGCAGCCAGTATTTGTCATCATCCCACATCCTTTCGAAAGGCAGCCTGTTCTTTTTGAACCATTTTAGCTCTCCCTCGGCTGTGCCTTTTGCCCTTCCGGAAAAACCATCCACTAAAAACAGATGCCCAAGGCCCAGTGCATTTTCTCTCGACCCTTTGTAAAATTTTATGCTCCCTGCCTTCCTCATTCTCTTTACTCTGAGGCCTGACTCTTCATAAACTTCCCTTACGATTCCTTCTTCCGGAGTCTCTCCAGGCTCTATAACACCGCCTAGTCCTGTCCATTTTCCCTTGCTTATGCCTCTTGCCGCAAGTTTTAGAAGTATCTCATCATCTCTGACTATCATGCATAATGTCCATCTGTGCATAATACCGATAAGGCATTCATGCTTATATTTCATACGCCAAGACTCTGGTCTTTTCAACGGGAGGCAACAGTTAAAGCATTTGGCGTAAATAAAATTTCATGGATTATTTAGAATTGGGCAAGACTGGGGAGAAGATTCCTAAAATTGGAATGGGCACATGGAAGCTCAGCAGAACAGGCATAGAGGCATTGAAGGCAGGCATATCTTCAGGCTCCAATTTCATAGACACCGCGGAGATGTACCAGACAGAAAATCTTGTTGCTGAGGTCCTGACAGAAGACCGTGACAGCATCTTCATAGCCACAAAGGTCTCTCCGCACAATCTGCGCCATGACGATTTGATAAAAGCATGTGACAGGAGCCTGAAAGCACTAGGCATAAAAACCATAGACCTATACCAGATACACTGGCCCAACAATTCAATACCCATATCCGAGACAATGTCTGCAATGGAGCAGCTGGTCTCGGAAGGAAAGGTGCGGCACATAGGGGTAAGCAATTTCTCATTGGATGAACTCAAGAAGGCGCAGGAAGCGATGAAATCCGCCGAGATAGTCTCAAATCAGGTGGAATACAGCGTGACTGAGCGCAATCCAGAGAGAAGCGGACTTGCAAAGTATTGCGCATCGGAAAAAATAACCCTGATCGCATACAGTCCTCTGGGGAGCGGAAGCATATATTCAAAAGAGAACCGGGAAATATTCGACAAACTAGGGGCGATAGGCTCAAGATATGGCAAAAGCGCCATACAGTCGGCACTCAACTGGCTTGTCTCCAAAGGCAATGTCTCCGCGATACCAAAAGCCAACAATCCCGAGCATGCAAGGGAAAACGCCGGAGCATGCGGTTGGGAAATGAGCATTGCAGACATAAACGAGATAGACTCTTTTTTATGACTGGCCGGCTCTCCAGGAAGCTGGCCAAGTATCTCATAAAAAAAACATCTGGCATATGGTCCGAACGCCTGACAAGCCATTATCGTTCATCTGCAACAAAACGCAGAAAAAAACCTGGCTTATGATTGCAGGATTTGAAGTGCATGCAAAAGCATACCACCGGCAACGGCACGAACCTGCCCAAATACAAACACACCAATATAAAAGTTTTGCTTCTTCAATCTAAATTGAACTCTATGGCGCTTTCCCAGCGTATTCTCGTATACGTATCCTTGATAGCAGTCGTTTTTGCCGCTGGGATATCTGGTACATACATAATAGGCCATTACGAAAAAGGCTTCAACGTGCCGATAAATTCCCTGTTAACTGCGGCATATTATACTACAATAACACTCTCCACTGTGGGCTTCGGTGACATAGTGCCTGTCACAAATACTGCCAGAATTTTCACTATAGTGTTAATAATAACCGGCATAGGGATCTTTCTGGGGGCACTTACTTCTGCCACAAGTGAAATAGTGAACACGCGGGTAGAATATCTGGCCGGCAGGATAAACCCTTTCGAAAAAAGGCTTCTTAAAAATCATGTCATACTGGTAGGCATGGACAACATAAACATGCGGCTCGCAGAAAAGCTAAAGGAGAAGAACATAAAGTTTATAGTGCTGAGTTCAGACGCAGCGTTGGTCAAGCAGTTCAGGGACCAGAAAGGATACAGGGCATTTGTAGTCGATGAAACCGATGAGAAGGCAATGTCCGATTTTGAATTTGAGCGTGCGAAGTCAATCATAATAGACATGAATGACAAATCTCGAATGGTATATGCTCTTCTGATAATAAGGAATCTTGCTGAAAACTCACGTGTAGTTGCCATAGCCAGAAACCACGAGGAAGAGGTAAGGATAAGGGGCATGGGATTAGGCATAGGCGTCATAAGCCCTGCCGAAATGGCATCAAACCTTCTTTCCCAGAAGATAGAAGAGCTTTGACTGCCAAAACATCATCAGTGCTAAAGATGCGCGCAACGATATTAAAAATAAACAGGTCAAATCCAAACCTCTCCAAAATACGTCTTGCAGCCGAGACCATACGAAAAGGAGGCTTAGTCGTATTTCCTACTGAGACCGTATACGGAATAGGCGCAGACGCCATGAATGCTTCAGCATGCAGAAAGATCTTCAAGGCAAAAAAGAGGCCATCAGACAATCCTCTAATAGTTCACGTGTCGGATATGGAAATGGCAGAGAAAGTGGCCATAATACCAAGGCGATACAGAAAGGCGATAGAATCCATATGGCCGTCTCCTCTCACTCTTATACTTAAAGCAAGGGCTGGGCTTCCTCGCGTAGTAACTGCGGGGCTTAAGACTGTGGCTGTCCGCATGCCATCAGACGAAATAGCCCTGGAGCTGATACGCCAGAGTCGGACTCCAATAGCTGCACCAAGCGCAAACATCTCCAAAAAGCCCTCTTCCACTTCGGGGAAGCATGCAATAGGCTATTTCCTAAAGTCTGTGGATATAATCCTAGACGCGGGCAATTCAAAATTCGGCATAGAATCGACAGTTTTGGACCTTGGGCACTTCACGCTTCTTAGGCCTGGGGCATTCACCATGGAAGAGATATCTGCCGCGTTCATGAAAAAGCCTAAACTTCCAAAAGAGGCGCTCGGGCTCAAGGAGGCTAAGAAGGCGCTGAGCCCAGGCATGAAATACAGGCACTATTCGCCAGATACAAAATTAATGCTTTATGAAGGGGATCCTTCAAGACTCAAATCTATTCTATCTCCATGGAAAGGAAGATTCGCCTTCATGGGTTCAGGGGAGACGGCATTCCTTCTGGGCAAGATGCCAGTTAAGTCAATAATTTTAGGAAGCAGGAAAGAGCCGCGCACAATAGCAAGGAATCTGTTCTCAGGCCTTATATATCTCGACAGCCTGAAGGCGGAATTCTGCATAACCGAAAGTTTTACGGAGAAAGGCTACGGTCTTGCAATCATGAATCGCCTCAGGAAGGCCTCCAGCCATAAGCATTTTCATACTGCCGAAGAACTGGAGAAATGCCTCCGATAGCATGCAGTTCCCATGTGCGGGATTTTCCGCATGAGTGCAATCCATTTCTCCAGAGCTTCGACTGACTGCCTAACCTTCAGCAGACATGACAATTTTCAGAAGCCGGCTTATGGAAAGTCTAGCCTCTCCTGACTTCCTTCATTATTTCCTCAGGAGCATGGAAAAGCAGATAGGTTGTCAAAGTAGCTACACTCGAACCATATTTTATTACGTTATTATCCAAGTAAGCCATAACTTCTTTCCAGGTGGCTATAAACGGTGAGATTGGCGCTTCCTCCTTCTCATCACTTGTCCTTCCCGCAAAGGTTATATTTTCTGCAATAACCATTGTATCTATTGTATTGATCCTGTGTGGGGCGTGCCATATCTTCTCCAATTGCGGTATTATTGTTATCTTTTCCGCCTTGAGTCCCGTTTCCTGCTGAAGTTCTATTGTTGCGGCTTCCACTGCCGTAGTCGCTCCTCT
Source organism: Microcaldota archaeon (assembly GCA_021846005.1). Taxonomy (GTDB): domain Archaea; phylum Micrarchaeota; class Micrarchaeia; order Micrarchaeales; family CABMGC01; genus JAJZIZ01. The sequence goes on along the minus strand of JAJZIZ010000037.1, from coordinate 475 downwards.
AACTCCCCCGGAAACCAACTCTATTGACCAAGACTCCACTGACGGTTGAGGCTTAAAGATAAGCACCGGACATTTCTGCCCTTCATATTCAATCAAAGGCAATACAGTAACTCCAAATCCTTTCATTACCCGCATCCACGTCTCATCCACGCTTCCGCCAGTGAATGGGTTCTTTGCAGAATACTTTATCTCTTCCACTCTAAGGAACTTAAAGTTTGGACTTTGTGTAGTGTCTGCCCCAGTTCTAAGGACTTCTACTGGAAGCTTAGGCATTCCTTCCCGCAAAACATTGTCGTATACCTGTTTGCCTAACTCCCTCATCTGGACTATCTCCCTCTGGCTCTGGGTAGCTACTTGTTTCTGCATCATGTGACATCCTCTCTCAACTAAAGGTTGAGAGCTTCCCCTGTGTTTGCAAGGTATGTTCTCAGTTCTTCGGGAATTGCCTCCTGTTGAGGTCTTACGTTCTCTCCCT
>JAJZIZ010000036.1 GCA_021846005.1 Microcaldota archaeon | reverse complement strand
ATTGACTGTGCGAGGCGGTGATTCTTCAGCATGTTGTCTATGTGCAATGCTTCTACTGCGAATGAAGTGTATCCTCCGTGAACGAGTTTGTCAGAAAGTTTGTGCATGAAGTCATTTGATTGGTTGGTTATGTTTTTCCACTCCTCCTGAAGATGATATTTTGCATTCTCCCTCCTTCTTGATTGTTTGTTTGCCATTTTTCTTCCTATCCGTATTGTTCTTCTTTCTATTATTCTCTGCCATCTTGCAATCCTCTTTTCCCTCTTTTTGAAGAATTTGGGTTTCTGGATTGTCTGGCCGTCTGAGAGGGCAATGAAGTTGTCGATGCCCAGATCTATGCCTACTGGATTTGTGTTCTCAATCTTCTTCGGATTGATTATCTGCTCTGCTGTGAAGATTGCGTAATATTCGTTTCCTTCCCTCTTTATTGTCATGGTCTTTATGTTTCCGACTATGTTCCTATGCTGCTCTATCCTCATCGTGCCTATCTTTGAGATTCGAAGCCTTCCTTTTTCTATCCTGAATGAGCCGTTGTTCTCTATATGCGTTATTGAGTTGAATTTGTCTTTTGATTTGAAGCGTGGAAAACCTGCCTTTATCCTTGTTCCTGATTTTTTCTGTTCACATCTTCGGAAGAAGTTTTGGTATGCCCTGAGGAGTTTGTTGCGGATGTCTACTCTGACGTGGGCATAGAGTTCCAAGTATCTCTTGTCTTCCTTTATTATCCCATTAAGGAATTGGTTTATAGTCCTCTGGGAAATCTTTGAAGATGGATTATTTTTGTGTGCTTCTATTGTCTTCTCCAGGAGTTTGTTGTAGAGGCTTTGTGATAAGAAGATGGAATTGCCTATCTCTTTTTGCCTTTTGGAGTCAGGATATATCCTGAACTTGTAGGCACGCATTGTTTCCATGTTTCCTTTTTTGTTTTGCATTCTTATATACCTTCTTTCACGCCCTTACTCCTATCTCAAGGATAGGAGTTTGCGGGCGAGTCATATTTCATCATCAGCTTTTTATACATTTTGTTACTAATGCCTATATACTTATCGTGGTATAATGCACAAGGCACAGGGCAAGATATGCTCATCATGTGGCAGGCAGACAGATAAATACGTATTGTTTAAATGCCCATCATGCAGCAAGGAAGAGATAATAAGATGCAATGAATGCAGGGAAACGCACACTAGATACAGATGCAGCGCATGCGAATTTGAGGGACCGTAATGGGAAAAGTTGCCACATTGTTTAATGTATATGCAAATCAGGGGAAAGAGTCGGAAGTTGTTGATGAGATAAGGAATTCCCTGAAGCCGAACAGCCTGTCAGTTGAAGATATAGCCTTCGGGATAAAGATAATAAAAGTAATGTTTATCCACGAAGACAATGAAGGCAGTGATGCCCTTGAGAACAGGCTAAAGGCAATAAAGGAAACGAACAACGTTGAAGTCGCAGAAGAGAGTCTTATTTCCTAAAAAGCGTCACCGGGCCGTATCTGCAGTAGAATCTTTAAACTTAGCTTTTCTATCACTACTGTCTTAGTATGGAAAGAAAACACGTTTTATACATGGTTCTTGCAGTGCTGGCACTGCCGTCTTTTTTGAACGCGTCTTCATTTGCATATCAGCCAGCCACGTCAGGGCAGAACTACGGATATGCCATTTTTAATGGATCCGCATATGTGAACACTCAAGCGGGAAGTATGCCAAAGGGTGCAGCAGCGCGGGCAGTATTCGCCTGGGTTTACCCGCAGGAAAGCCCTGGAACAATATATTCTTACGGACTTCTGAACAACAATGAGCTCTCGGGTTTCTACATAAACAGTAACGGAATACTTTCTTTTCAGGGAATTTCCAATGGTGCGGTAAGCAGCTTCAGGCCCAAATCCGACAGCTGGAATTTTGTAGGATATTCGTATAATGCCAATTCTACGGAGGTAACATTTTATTATGATGGAAACAGCCAGACAGTGAGTCTGAGCGCCAACGAGCCTTTGCAAACTTCAGGATATGCACAGTCTTCGATAGGAAAGGAGGCCAATTGCAACGGACCGTGCAGTAATTTTATAGGATTCATCTCGGATCTCAGAGTATACACTGTTGCGTTTAACAGCAGCAATGCGGATGCGCTTTACATAGGCGGGCCGGAAATAGGCAGAAATGGGTTCACTAGCAACCTTGCTGCATGGTGGCAGATGAACGGCAGCGTGCTTGACTACAGCGGCAACGGCAACAGCGGCTCCTATCATTACATATCATACGGAAGCTTCAATAGATCAAAGACATTCGGAGTTAGCTCGGGCGCAGGAGGTTCGGTATCGTTGAGCCCGGCAGGAGGAGTCTATAATTATGGATTAGATGTCAAAATAAGCGCCACCGCTATCCCGGGATATTCGTTCGCAAACTGGAGCTGCATCGGTAAAGGATGCTACGCGGGAAATGTGCAGAATGCGACAGTGGCAGTAAGTGACAATATCACCGAGACGGCTAACTTTTACAAATCAATATATCGGCTAAGCCTTGCGGCAAGCCCGCAGAACGGAGGAAGGATAGCGATAGCGGCAAATGCAAGTCTGTATTCGATAAAAGGAGAAGAGACAAATGAACCTTATGCCGCAGTAGTAAACTTTTCGGCGTACCCTGATGCGGGATACCTGTTTGTCAACTGGAGCTGCAGCGGCAAAGGCTGCTACTCGGGAAAGAGCAGCAATCCCGAAATAACAATTTACAATAACATCACCGAGACGGCCAACTTTGCAAAGGAAGCAGTGAATATTTCAGTCTCATCGCATCCGAGTCTTGGAGGTACAGTTGAAGGAGGAGGCATTTATATTGCAGGCCAGATTGCAAGGATAACGGCTGCTGCAGGCAAAGGATACGTCTTCGCAAACTGGAGCTGTACCGGAAGCGGGTGCTACTCTGGAAAGAAAGAGAACTTCACAATAAGCGCTTATGCAAACATTACAGAAACAGCTAATTTTGCCGTTGAGAATTCTATTACTGAAAATAATACATCGCAGGAAAAAAACAGCTATAAGGAACTCTACTACGCGGCAGGAGCGGTAGTGATAATATTGGCATTCGCTGCTGCTTACAGGGAGCTTGCATTGCGCAGGAAAGGAAAAGGAGTCGGAAAGAGAGAAAATGAAAAGACCCCGGAGGATATGAAAGCAAAAAATGAGAAATAGAACACAGATATATGCCGGTTTTCTGATTTATAAAGTTATGAAAACTCTCTTTGATGAAGCATATGCCTTTAGTAAAAATTCCTTCTCCTTGTCCGCTCCCATTTTTGCATTTAGCCTTCCGATCACTTCGTCCTTTGAGATGTTCTTCAGGCAGACAAGCACTATATTTGCAGTGCGGTAAGAGGTATCAAGCCTGTATACTTCGAACAACTCGGAGAGCCGCTGTATGAATTGTTCAAGTCCAGGACCTATCATCGAGCCTATGCAGTTCACTGCCAGGATTCCTTGGTCTTTTATGGAATCGTATGCATCGGTAATGAATTTCTTTTCCTGAAATGGCATTGGTATCAGGCCATTCTGATCATAGGCGTCAAGTATCACTATGTCATAGCTTGATTTTTTTGAGGAGACATATTCTGCGCCGTCGGCAATCTCTATCCTGAAATTGGCTTTGCCGCCGAGGAATTTCATGTACGCTTCCTTCATCCAAGCATCTATGTCCACTATTTCCATGTCCATGGAATCCCCCAGAATATTGGAAAGTTGGTAGGCGATGGTTCCGCCGCCGAGGCCTATCATCAGTATCCTGGGATTAGGATAGAGATAGGCGAGAGGTATGAAAAAATCCCAGTATTCTTCAGTGTATAGCGAGCCTTGGGCAATTTTTGAGAATATGATGCCGTTGCATTTTAGGATCCTAAGCCTGCCGTTCTCAGTTATGGTTATTCGCTTGCCATCATGCATTACAGAGTATGTCTCCTTTTCCTTGTTGAACAATCCTTGGAATAGCATTTACAAACCACACAGGCAGAGGCCCATGGCCAAAAAGAGAATCGGAACGGGAAGGCAATTTCAGGATTTGGACATTTGCGAAGCCAATTCCTTCATTTCCTTCTGCACTTCCTCCACTGCTTCCAGGATAAGCGCCTTCGGCTTGCTTGCTTTGACGACCAGCCTTGGCTGCCCCACTTCAGGATGTTCCTTGATGACCCCTGCGAATTCGACGCTTTTATTCTTTATCAGCTTGTCCTTTATGAGTTCTGCAATTCCTCTGTCTGCACCCTCGAATTCCAGCACCATGCTCTTAGGTTCATCTTCTATTATGTTGAGTTTCATCAAATCAGCGTTTAAAGTCTAATTATAAATTGAATATAGGACATAAGATATTGCCAATATAATTATATAAAGATTCCCAAGCTTGGGCTTGGCGCAGATTGCAAATGGAAACACCTCTAACATATAGCACATAGCTTAAAAATCTTTTGGTGCATATATATCCGTGATGTTATGCCTAAAGAAAGCGAGAAAGCGGTCTTAATAGACCCTGAACTTTATATGAAGCGCATGCTCTCATACAAGGAGAAGCATGCAGGATGGTACATATTCAAGGCTGCGTACTGGGCCATCTATACCTTCGTCGTAGGATTGATCTTTATGGTCGAAAGCATTGTAGGATACCCTATATCCTTTACTTTCGGAACCGCACTGGTCATATTTGCAATAATGCTTGTCATATATGGGCTTGTGAACGCACTCCACAATAAACTTATGAAGAGATATGGCTGAATAAGCCTTACCTTCTTTTAAGGAAGATTTCCCCTTTTTTATTTTAAAGGGAATCTTTCTTAAGGCAAAATATAATAAAGATACAGTGAAAATATAGTAAAGATACAGACAGGTCGTAGTAGTGAAGTTATTTCATAACATATACAATAGCAAGTATGTAAAATACTACCCGCTGATACCAATAATATTGATGGTTTTTGGGCTCTATTTTGCAACCCATATAGTACTCGATTCTTCGCTCAGCGGCGGAATAAGCATCATACTGCAGTCAAACACGACTCTTTCGAGCCAGCAGATAGCTAGCGAGATAGCAAGCAAATTGCATTCCCCGCAGCCGTCAATCCAGAAAAGCCCCGGAGGACTGCAGATAACCATAACAGGGAATAGCAGCCTTGTCAGCGCACAGAAGATGAGCCTTGACTTTTTTGCCTTCCAGCAGAACTACACAGATGCTTTGCTGAATGAGACGGCACTCAGGAGTTCAATAAACGCCAACAGCCTAAACCAGACCGCGCTTGCAGGACTGAAAACGCAGGAAGGGATAAAGAATGCATCACTGGCAATGATGTCCAAATCGCTCGGCGAGGAATTAACATATCTTAAGCCGTTCATAGGCAGCGTACAGGTGCCGGGCACCCCTGAAGCGCAGCTTGCGCTGGCACAGACAGCCTATGCAAATGCGAGCAATGCCTACACAAAGCAGGTAATAAGCACGCTGCATTCCATAATACCATTCAAGACCTATACATACCAGGACATAGGCCCTACTTTAGGTTCATACTTCCTGGGACAGCTTGAAACAGTCATAATAATAGCGTTCATCCTTGTTTCGATCGCAGTCCTTTTCATATTCAGGTCGATAGCTCCTGCATTCTCGGTGGTTTTCGGAGCTGCAAACGACATGATAATAGCGCTAGGCGCCATGGGCCTTCTTGGAATACCGCTTGGAACCGCAAGCATAGGAGGCCTCCTGATGGTCGTAGGATACTCGATAGACACAGACGTGCTTGTGGCATTCAGAGTGCTGAAGATGCATGGAGACACCCCTGAGGAAAGAGCGTACTCATCAATGAAGACGGGAATGACTATGACAGCGACTGCAATAGTCTCCTTCTCAGTGTTGTTCATAGTCTCGATATTCACGTATGTGCCCACCTATTACGAAGTCGCTGGAGTTGCGCTCTGCGGGCTGATAGGCGACCTCTTCACCACATGGCTCGGGAATACGCCATTAATACTTAGCTTCAAAAAAAGAAAGGATAGATCTTGATGTCAGCGTTGGATTACCTAAAAGACTGGAGAATTGCAATGGTTATAATAGCCATCGTCATACTTGCAGTGCTTGACGTTGTGCATGGCATAAACCTGGGAATGGAATTCGTAGGAGGAACACAGATACCGATAACGCTTGCCCATTCTGTCAATCCGCTGGAGATGAGCAGCATAACGCAGATATTGGACCAGAGGATATCGAGGTTTGGGCTCAGCCAGGTAACCGTAGAACCAGTGGGCAATTCCGGATTGTATGTCAATGTTCCAGTCACATCCAACTCCGAGATAAACAGCACCATATCCATAATACAGAAACAGGGAGTATTTCAGGGAATAGTCGGAGGCCGCGAAGCTGTCAACGGCACAGGAATACTCTCAGGAAGCATAACCAACCCCGCACCGATAGTTTCAGGCACAAATGTCAGCTGGCAGGTAAATTTCTTCGTGACGCCGCAGGCAGAAGCACAGTTCTCCAAAGCGGCATTCGGGCAGGCAAACAAACCCATATACATGTTCCTTGACAGGCCTACCGGATCGGTAATACTGTTCAACAATTCAATACTCGCTGGACTTACAGGAAGCAGATCGCAGCAGATAACAGAGATGGAAAACGCAGTGGCATTTGGAAATCAGACAATACCGATAGAGTTCGTGAATTCCAATGCAAGCGACTGGGCTTCACTGTATACGTTCTTCAGTTCAAACAGGAAGATTTACAGCACAGTCATACTTGACAGAAATACGCCTTCCAGAGTAGTAGAAAATCTCACATCGATGAATTACTCATTGCAATTCGAGAGCACGGCAAACATGACCCCTGTC
>JAJZIZ010000035.1 GCA_021846005.1 Microcaldota archaeon | reverse complement strand
TTTCTGACATACAACACCACAAAGCTTGCCCTTACAAACGGCCTTCTCGCAAACATAAACAGCAACGCGCCTACGGCAACATACATCCAGACCAAGGCGCAGGAGATCAATTCGACGGAAAGCAGCATAATAGTGCCTTTCATACACTCGGAAAAGTCAGCGCAGATGAGCCTGCTGCTCAACACGACGCTGTACAATTACTCCGCAATCGCGAATCAGAGCAATGTGCTTCTCTCGCACATGTACAATAAAAACCTCTCGGATTCGCTCTCAATGTTCACCGAGAATCTCTCCGCCCTGCAGTCAAACTATCTTTCCGCAAACATAGAAAACTACTCCGTATTGCTTGCAAAGCAGCTTTCAGCGCTTAATTCAACATACCAGTCACAGGCAGCTGTATACGACAGAATAAAGGAGCTTGCGGCAAACAACACCGGCATACTGATAGCGCTGCAGTCTGTGGGAAGCAGTTCCAATGTATCAACGCTCGCATTCCAGCAGAACAAGCTCAACTCGCAGATAGCAACACGCGTGGACAACGCATCGCAGATGCTGAAGAACCTCACCGCAATAGCCGCGGCATCGGCGTCACTGCAGGGAATCAGGATAAGCCCTACTGAATTCTCAAGAGCGGTAAACGGCCCATTCGCCACCATGGCCGCAAAAGCCCTGAAGCTTAACTACTACCAGGCAGTTGCAGCAATGCCTATCCTCGCGTCTCTGCCTTCGCTGATAATAGGGCTGGCAATCTTCCTTGTCATCCTTGCATTATATTTCTATCTCAAGGGCCATAAGAAGATAGTCATAAACAAGAGGACCATAGGCGCATGGAGAGTCCTATTCATAATACTTATAGTCCTCGTACTGGTCTACTGGGGAATAAACTACCTTTACGCATTGCAGGCAAATTCCGGAGCTCCGATACAGGACTTCCTAAGCGCTGAGATAGCTTCAAAGAGCATAGCCGTAGTCATGAACGGGAGCATAACAAGCGGAATGACCAACTGCCTTAATATAATTTCAAGCCGGGCAGCGGATCTGAACCAGGTGCCTCCCAAGGTTGCATATATATCAGGCGGGAAGTGCTCAATAAACGGTACGAACAGCCTTCCTGGCGCATGCCTTAATTCATTCGTGCAGAGCGGAATCCCCACAATAGTATTGACATCAGCGTCAAATTCCAGCATGTATGTATACTCCATGTATGGCACGGCGCTATATTCAAGCGGCAGCAACGCATTCATGGACCAGTGCTATGCCGCATACCTTATGAGATGACGTTATGAAGTCTGAAGACAAGAAGCAGAATGCCGCGGAAAACAGGAAGGTTTCAAAGGCCAGCAGGGATTCCAGCAAGAAACCGCAGCCAAAGGCAGAAGAGACGGCAGAGAAGAAAGCCCAGCCTGCCGGGGGAAGAGCAACGGCAGTGCTCGTCGGGGTGATTGCCATTGCAATAATTCTGGCCGTCATATTTTTAGTTGCGATGCCTGGAGCTGCAAGCCCGCAGGCAAAATTCTCGACATTCAAGAGCAACTTCAATTCAGCCCCGAAGGTCTCAATAGTCGTATACTACCACAACGCATCCACCTATGGCCAGGAAACAGTATGCTCCACATATCTCATAGAGGTTCTCGCGTCGCACAGGGCTCCAGGCTCGATAAACTACTACACGATAGACAATAACACCTGCACTTACATACCAAACGGCATAGGCCACGCCGCAAACGTCATAACCAACAGCTCATCTTTCTGCCTGGGGCAGGCGGCGCTGCAGCCTAGCATATCAATGAGCTACGGAGCGGTGAACGGCACGCTGATAGCTGCAAACAATCTCAACATAACCGGGAACATGGCATATTACAAGGCATGCCCTATAGCAGTGGACATTTCCTGATTGGCATCTGTGCCGCACTTATCTGGGCGATACATCCTATGGAAGAAGCCGCATGTCCGGCAATACAGCATCTGCAGCGCGTCTGGCGATGTAATGGATAACGAAGACATCATATCTGTCAAGGGCAAGACATTCAGGATAGATGTAGAGCGTTGCTCCGGCAGCCTTGCAAAAGTCTCAATAAAGAACGGAGCAATCCTGATGAAATTCCCAAGGCGCATGTCTTCGCATGAAATGGAAAAGACATACTCTAATTTCAGGGAATGGTCAGTAAAGCGGCTCATGAAGATAGATCTCTCGGAACTGGAGCCAAAGCCCAAATACGTCGAATTCTATGACGGCCAGGAGCTTGAAGTGTTATGGAAGAGCTTCCGCATACGCATAAAGCGCACCGGATCCAAAACAGGAAGGGCCAGAATAACGCCATCAGGAGAGATAACTGTCATGATTCCGGAATCGATGGCGCCGGAAGAGAGCAGCATGGCCGCATATCATGCAATCCGCAGGCTCGTCTCCAGAAACATAAAGGATGATCTTCTCCTGCATGTAAAAGGTCTCAACGCAAGGCACTTCAATCATGAGTTCAGCAAGGTAACGATAAGGGATCAGGCAACCAGGTGGGGCAGCTGTTCAAGAAGCACAGGGAACATAAGCCTTAATTTCAGGCTGCTCATGGCGCCGGACCCTGTCCGCGACTATGTTATAATACACGAGCTTGCCCATCTGCGGCATCCAAACCACTCGAAGCGCTTCTGGAAGCTTGTAGAATCAGCCGACCCGCTCTTCAGGGAAAACAGGAAATGGCTCAGAATCAACGGAAACCGCATAGGGTTGCAGGATCCTCCTGCCATGCCTATAAATACAGACAAGCAAAAAATATTGCAGTAACTGCTTTTTAGGCGGGTTATACTCCATCCGGAAGAGCCGCGCTGCCCAGGCCCAGCAATACTCTTCCGTTTTCCACTGCTATTGCTTTTGGGGTCTCAACTGGAGCCTCGATTCCCAGGCTATCCCAGTCCCTTCCTATCTCCATGGTCTTCTTCTTCGTTATGCTGTAGTCCTTCTCTCCTTTCTTCATTTCCTCGAGTTCTATGAAGTACCATCCTATCTTGTTCATCCTCCATGCGACATAAGTGGGGAATTTGGTATTCTCCTTCCATTTAAGCAGCTTCTCGAAGCCTTCGTAATCTATGCTGAGCCTGTTCTTCTCCCAGGCCTTGCATTCAAAGGCAAGGCAGACCTTGTCCTTTATGGCTATTATGTCAGGCCCCAGGGAATTGACGCCAGAGCCTGCGCTCCTTATGACCGAGTATCCATGCGAATAGAATCTGTTCAGGAGTTCCCTTTCGCTTCTTGCTCCTTTTACATAAGTATGCACGTGATCGCCATGAATGATACTATATAAAAATTAATAAATCCTTTTCAGTTCAAACGCGCCGTGTTTGCATAGTTTTGTTTAAAAATTCAAATATGTTTAATAAGTTTTTCTATATCAAAATCTAACATATGGCAAAAAACGCCAAAGCAAAGAGAAAAGTCAGTATAAAAAAGAACCTTATTACTAAATGTCGAGTTAACGAATGCAAAAAGGTAGCCAAAAACAAGTGCCAATATTGTGGCAGACGCTACTGTATCGAGCACACAGAAGCGAGATTAGCCACGAATCCCAGGGCTATTTGGGAAGCGGATAGAAATAACCCTTTATGGAATGAGCTTGCTCACGAATGGACTTTAATTGATGGGCATATCTGTGCAAACTATACTGAATTGAGATATAAGAAATACCGTGAGGAATCAAGCAAATATGATATTGATTGGAATGCGATCATAGAACGGCGCAGCCTAAGACGAACCACTGCCTTTCCTATTGAACCAAACCTGAAAGAATCTAAAAGTGAAACTCAAGAAACTCAGTATACAGAGGTAGAAGAACAGGAAGGCTGGTATAAAAGACATGAAAAGATTGTAAATATTATATTAGTTATACTGGTAGTAGTTTTATTGTTACTTATGGTTTTTGGGTTCTAACAAGTAAAATCAGTCTGTTTTTAATACCATTGGCGAATTTTTCAGTTCCTTGGTTGGGTTTGTAAACACCGAATACGCCTCAAGGCTTGTTTCGAGAGTTTACTTACTGTCTTTTTCATTAATCTTTCCGTCAGTCCGGCTTTAGGACAGAAGCGTCTGCTTTTCCTGCACACTCGGCGCTTTCACATACAAAGATATTTATCCATGAACATTCCCTATCTGTGGAGAGTGATGGCTTGGCAGTTGCACAAACGGAAACGCAATGGGATGAACAGACAGACGCTTTTATAAGCGCCATAGACAACGCTAACAAAACGGAGAAGTCGTATGACATAAGCCTTCGGGATCTGCTCTCCAACCCCAACAAGTACATGAGCATGGAGCGGCTTGAATCAAAGGTGGAGCTTATAAGGAAAGCCACCGTCAAATACTTTGCAGGAATGTCCTCCAACTTTGAAGCGGAGAAGAAAGAGCTGGACTCCCTTCTTGCGCAATGCGACTCTTCGTATTCTGACATAGACGATGTGATAACATCTAAGGCTGCAGCCGCAAGGGTTCCATACTTCAAGCCGTATTTCGTCTATTCAAACCCAGACAGCCGCGAGGAGATACTGATCGAAAAATACACTGAGGAACTTGAGTTCCTGGTGGGAAAACTCTCCAACATCTCCAATTACGTGGCAGATTTATCAGGATCCTATAAGGATCACAAGTTCGGATCATGGATCTTCTCCGGAGAGAAAAACTACGTGCTCACCGTAAGGGCACCGGAGAGCATACTTATGGATATGGAGAGGAGCAGGGCTCTGATAGAGAGCATGCTGGACTCCATACTGCAAGGATACAACTCGGTTCAGGGAAATGCCCAAAAAAGCTAAACGCAGCGTCATGGTTATAGCCATAACCGGCACCCCATGCAGCGGCAAAACCACCCTTGCCGCGGCACTCAACAAGAGCATCAAGGGCTCTTCCCTGATATCAGTAAATTCAGCCATAAAGGAGAACAAATTCTACACTTCAAAAGATTCGGAAGGCACTCTTGTCGCAGACATGGGCAAGCTCGGCAGCTTTCTCCGCAAGTCCGCAGGCAAAGCAAAGGGAACTCTCATACTGGAGGGCCATCTTCTATGCGAGCTGCGGATAAAGGGTGCGACTGCCATAGTAGTCAGGGAGCATCTTCCTACACTGGAAAAGCGCATGAAAAAAAGGGGCTACGGCGTTGCAAAGACAAGGGACAATCTTGTTTCAGAAGCAATCGATTACTGCGGAATGAGGGCACTGGAAAACTACGACTCGGTATATGAGATAATGTCGGGGAAGAACGCATTGAGGGAATCCCGAAAGATAATTAATGGTATCCAAACAAATAAAACATTCATAGATCTTCTGGGCGAGCTGGCTCCGATGATAAAAAACAATAAAAAATTAGCAATATGAGGCACATAACATGAAAGCGATGGGTTTCTATAATACGGGAGGGCCCGAAGTCCTGCAAGAGATTGACGTTCCTGAAATGCTTCCTTCAAAAGGAGAGATAATCATACGCGTCAATTTTACCTCAGTAAACAATCTTGACGTATTAATGAGATCCGGAGGCACAAAGATGAACTTCAATCTTCCTCACATACCCGGTACTGATGTTTCAGGAATAGTGGAGAAGATAGGCGAAGGAGTCACCGGCATTTCTGAAGGAGACCGTGTCATCTCAAGCACAGTATATGGCTGCGGCTCGTGCAGGCAATGCGCTTCCGGGAATGAGACGCTCTGTAAAAGCTGGAAGGTGCTCGGAATGCATGTCTGGGGATCTTATGCTGAATTGGTACGAATACCATCCTGGATGGCCATAAAGCCGCCGAAGTCATATTCGCAGGAAGAGCTGGGCTGCATGCCTCTCTCGCTCTCGGTAAGCTGGAACGCGCTGAAGGTCGCAGCAAAGGCAAAGGCAAGCGAGACAGCGATAATCTTTGGCGCATCAGGCAATTCGGGTCTCTTCTCGCTGATGCTTGCAAAGGCGATGGGCCTCAAGACCATAGCAGTAACAAGATCTGAGAAAAAGAAGCCGTCCTTGAAAAAGGCAGGCGCAGACCATGTGCTTATTCTGAACCAGCAGAGTCCAGAAACACTTCAAAAGGAAGCCATTGAGCTTACCAACGGAGAAGGCGCAGAGATAATCATAGATCCCATAGGGAATCCTATAGACAGTTCCATCGCAATGCTCTCTCATGGCGGAAGGATAGTAACATTCGGTACATCTTTAAGCGCCGAATCGCAGCTTTCGATAAAAAAATTCTACTGGAAGAGCGCCTCACTCATCGGCGTTCACAATGTCAGCGCAAAGGAACTTAATGACGCATTTACGTTTGCCGAGAAAAAAGGGATAAGGCCCATAATAAATTCCAAGCTGCGAGTGGCTCAGGCACAGGAAGCCCACAGGATCTTTTCCTCATCGGAAGCTTTCGGAAAGATTCTCATGGAGCATAAATGGCAGCACTGATGCATTCATGAAAAGCAAAACGTGAGAAAATGAAAAAGAATGAAAAAACAGGAATCTACGACCTCATATTTCTCGGACTGCCGATACTTCTCTGGCCGATAGTATTTCTCGTCTTCAAGAATTCATTCGTCTATGCGATGGCCGGCGCGACTGCCTTCCTGGCACTGCTTTCCCTATGGAAATACCGGAAGCTCATAAAATGGAAGGGAACAAGCCCTGCCAAGATGGCTGCATCTGCAGTGATTGGCGCTGTCTTTCTCTATCTGGTATTCTACGGGGGTTTCTATCTCGCATCTTCAATCGGCATGCTTTCGTATGTCAAGCTTGTATATGCCATGATATATGCACAGGGATCCAAGTTCGGCATATTTCTGCTGCTTGCAATTATCGGCATATGCGAGGAAATCTATTGGAGGGGAGCTTTGCAGGGCTACATGCGCAAAAAATTCCCAAGGACAAAATGGGCACCTTGGGTCATAGCCACTGCGTACTATTCTCTTGTGCACCTATCGACTCTCAATCCTATACTCGTGCTTGCCGCATTCTTTGTAGGAATAACCGCAAGCCTGATATCCTAAAGACAT
>JAJZIZ010000034.1 GCA_021846005.1 Microcaldota archaeon | reverse complement strand
AAACAGGAAGTTATACGTCGGCGGAGTAAGCTCCTGTATTGTGGCATCGAATGCGTTGACCACTATGATGCCGTTGTTGACGAATATATTGGCTATCAGGCTTGGGTCTATTGCCCAGACTGCCAGTGCACCTATTATGACAAATGCGGCTATGAATCCCAGCCTCTCCGGAACGCTTTCTATGTACTTTCTCTCGTTTATTGTCCTTGCTATATACCATGCTATCGCAAGCACGGGAAATACCAGTAGGAATCCGGGCCCTGCGAGTATCTGGTATCCTGCAGTTATCTGTCCTCCATAAGTCATGGCGCTTACAGATGCGAACCATATGATCAGTGCAAGGAGCACATACTTGCAGTTTTCAAGTATCTCGCTCCTCTTCTTGACAAACGAATATACCAATATCAGAAGGAACGATACTATGTATATTATGAATGCAAACGGCGCACCGTTCCAAACGAAATTGCCGAAACTCAGGAAAAGTCCCGAAAGCACCGCATAGACTACCTTCTCATTTTTGGATTCGGCCTTGAATATGTAAGCTTCGAAAAGCAGCGCTATCATCAGGAAGATGGTGATAAAGCCGTCCCCCCTGTATATGAGCGCACTGGTCCTTGCCGCATCGCCCGCGCTCATAGCTACAAGAGCCAATACCAACAGCAGGAAGAACTTGTCCTTGCTGAGAAGTCTTGCAAGAAGGTACGCTCCGAGCATGTCAAGCAACCCGAAGAGTATGGCCATATGCCTCATTATGTAGTAGTAGCTGACACCTGCAAACCTGAGGAAGAAATACGGCAGCAGGGTGACCCAGTACAATCCTTTCGGTTCGCTTACCACTGTCGAGCCTGGCCATCCCGAGATGCCAAGCCTAAGCGGTATAGTGAAATTGTTGTTCACCGCCGCCCTTACCACTGAATAATGATACCATCCGTCAGGTTCGTAGAAGCCTGCGAATTTGAGCATTGAGCTTCTCAGGTATATGCCCACCGCTATTATCACTATGACTGCTATGCCGTAAATCAAATATTCTGTCGCTGTATCCTTATTGCCAAAAATATCTCTCCATGACTTCTCTTCTGATTCTATCCTTGCGTTTTTAACCGAAAGCTTCTTTTCAAGCGATATTTTTTCCCTAAGGTCCTTCTCTTCCCTTTCTAAGATATCTTTGGCCTTGGCAAAATCAGTCATTCCTTCTGATACATTTTTCTCCCTTGCCTCGACTTCCTTTAATTTTCGTTCCGCTTCTTCTTCAGTCAATCAAACCACATTTAAAAACAATCGATCCGGTCCCAAATAACAATGCCGGATACACGGCTATTACATTGAAGGATAAGATATAAAGAGGTTATTTAGCGCTTAGGCGGTGTCCGGCTTTGCTAACAAATCTGCTCATAAATCCTATCTATGTAGCAACATGGATAATTTGTGAGCAGAAGCAAATTTAAGACTTTAGGAACAGATTAAATGATGGCGCTATACCAATGTGAGATATGCAAATTACATTATATGAAGAAGGAGAATGCTGACGAATGCCGGACTTGGTGTTTTACACACGATAGTTGTAATTTGGAGATAACTAAAAATTCGATAGAAGCCACAAAAAGCCGCAAAGGCGCTAAGAAACCAAAGGCTTAGGTTCTATCTTCAACGCATATCTTGCGGTCATCGGAACTGTAATATTGTATGCTACCAGTTTGTACAGGAGCTCATCGGCCCGAGAGGGATATCCCTTGTTCTTTAGGCTACTCTTCAAACTTCCTTTTTATGGCAAGAAGGCTTCCTCCAGCGCTCCTATTGGGACAGCGCTACAAGAATCCGTCTTGATTTAGCTGGAAGTAATGAAACATCTTATGCCACAGTCTTGCCCCATTTCCTGTGTTTGGGCTGTATGCTGTTCTTGGCAGGTAAAAGCGGGGGTTTCACGTGCAGGTTCGCGCATGCAAATGCAGCATGCGCTATCTCCTTATGGCTTTGAAGTTATGGAAATTGATTATCCTGCTGTATTTATTGATATCCATGTGCGGATTCGTGAGTATTATGTCTCCCCTGCTGTTTTTGTCAATCTGAATGCCGTTTGGACCTTCCCATTCCCTCCATTCGGGACTTTTTCTCAGGACTATCTGATTCAGTTTAACCTCGCCGCTTCTGACTATGGGCATTCCGTCTATTATCTCTGTAAATCCACCGTAAATCCCATTATTATTAATGTATCTTTCAAGCTTCCTTCCGCCGAAATGGATCGCAGAGACCGTATAATCGTCGACATATTTCCATATGGTGCCTAGGTTCTCGGCGTAAACCTCTCTGGTTATTCTGCCAACCGCTCCACCGACTCCCCTTCTGCTGGCTAATTCCATGATTTATCACACGCGATTATATGTCTGTCCTGATTCTTAAAGTTTATCTTCAAATTATCACCCGTCCGGAATTGTTCTGCCAACTGGACAATCGCAGTGTTTTTAGCCTTTGCAAGCGGAAAAGAAACGGCATCCAATGAAAGGAATAACCCTCACGAAGAATCTTCCCGGCGCATTTCTGGAAAAAGAACGGGTACTTGCGGTAGGCGATCTGCACATAGGCAGGGATCTAAAGCTCATGGCAGGAGGCGTCTTCGCTACCAACGCAACTGCAAAAATGTCAAAAGAGCTCCTTTTCCTGCATTCCAAGTACAAAGCAGACGCGATTGCACTGCTTGGCGACATAAAGGAGAGCATAGGTTATCCTCCCAAGGATGAATACGCGTCCCTCTCCGAATTTTTCTATGCCATGCGGAATGTCAGACTGCTTATCGCAAAAGGCAATCATGACTCAAGAATCGAGGAGATAGTAAAAAATCTGGGTTCGGATGCGGAAATAAGCCGCGAAATACTGCTGGAAGGAGCAGCGCTGATGCACGGCCATACTCTTCCTTCAACCGAGGCAGTAAAGAAGAGATATATAGTAACAGGGCATTCCCATCCTGCAGCAGAGATCCGCGGAAGGCTTGAGAAAGCCTATGCTGTATTAAAACCCGGCATAGGAATGCCTAAGGAATACAAGACCTACAACAGGAATTCAAGGCTGGTAATACTTCCCGCTTTCAACAGCATGCTTACAGGCTCTGACATCGCCTCTTCCGGCAATTTTACGCCCATGCTGAAGCGCAGGATATTCGAGATAAATTCGGCAAAGCTCTACGGCCTTGACTGCAAGCCGATAAAAGACAGCAGCTGAACTCCTTGCTCTTCCGGAAAGCACCCAAACCCTGAATCATATAGGGTTCGGCTTGAATCTTTCCTTTGCGGCGTGGATCTCCTTTGCGACCACATCCTTCCAAGAGTCGAAGTTTTTAGGATCCTTCGGATACTTTGCATAGTGCTCATTCAGCTTCTTCATCGTGTTGACTGTGTAGATGAGGTTTTTGAATGCGTTTATGTTGGATATCCCGCTGAGGATCTTGTTGAACGTGCTGGCTATGCTCAGGCTCGGCACCCTTCCGTAGCTTATCTCTACTGCTTCTTCTTCTGTTATGAAGTGCGCCATGCCATAGTTTATCAGGTCGTTGTTCAAAGACTGCAGATATATTCTGAAGACTTCAAGCCCTGCCGTCTTGTTTCCATAGAGTTCGTTGTATCGCACATTGTACTTCCACAGATAATCAAGGCCGAAATTCTTTTCTGCAACTGCCTCTGCGGCAACCTCTCCTGCGAGTATGCCTGCCACCATCGCAGGTCCTATCCCGCCTGCGCTTATGGGGTTGGGCATCGCCATGCTGTCCCCTGCTCCCATATATCCCGGGTATACAAGGCTGTCCTGCTGCCTCCTTACTGTTACTGACCAATAGCCTTTGCCGTTGTTGTCCGTAGGATCCAGGTTCCATGATTTAATCAGAGGATTCCATTTCACGTAATCGTCTATCAGTGAATGCAGCGTGTCTTTCTTTCCTGTTCGCTCGTTCCTTATCTCAAGGCTCTTCTTTTCAACTCCCAATCCTATGTTGATTCTTCCGTCTCTCTTTGGGAATACCCATCCATAGCCTCCCGGGGCCAGTTCCTGATTAAGGTGTATCAACGCATTCTTCGGGTCATAGTACTTGAGGTCTTCTCCTTCCAGTTCTACCTTCATTATGTACCTCCCCGTCGATTCTATGTCATCGGTGCTTACTGTATTGCCTATGTAATTATTCTGGGGCAGCTTTCTTCTCAGAGTGCTTGCCACTCCAAGGGCGTCTATCACTATTCCTGCACGGATATGCACCTGCTTGTGCTGCTCGTCCCTTCCGAATATTCCTACTATCCTGCCGTCTTCTATTATGGGGCTCTCAACTTCGAATTTTGTTACGTATTCTACGCCATGCTTCTTTGCGTACTCCACAAGCTTCTTGGCAAACTTGGGCCTGTCAAGCGTGTATCCTTCGCCGTCAAAAATGAATTTGTGCTGCAGGTCAGGGCTCAATGCATAGACCCCATCGACCTTCAGGTCTATTTCCGGCTCGCCAAATCTGAGGCCTATCTTTTCTGTTATGAAATCAGTGTGGCTTTTGGCTACCGCATCTCCGCAGACCCATCCCCAGTTCGTCTTCTTTCCCGCCTCGGAGAAGTCATTCCTGTCCAAAAGGAGCACCTTTGCGCCTTTCTTCGACGCCGCAGAAGCGGCCAACGCGCCGGACATTCCGGCTCCGGCAACTATAACATCATATTTTTCTTCCAAGAAAAAACCTTGACTATTTTTCGTCCTTTATTACCACTATGGGTATTACTCCTTCGCCGAATTCCAATTCAGCAAGCGCCATCGGGTCGTGCATATCCTTTGGCACCTTGACCAACGGCGGAGCGCCGTAGGCCAGCTGGAGCGCTCTTGCCCCTATTATTCTTGCTTTCTCAAATCTTGTGTATTCCATAGTCAGACCTGTTTAAATTTTAAGCACTTATCGGCCTTCTCCGTGAAGGCCATCCAATGCCTTATCTCAAATAGCCATAATCTATGGCATTAAACCTTTAAATACTTTATGAAAACCCGCATCCCCTCACGCACGCATTGCGTCATGCGCAAAGCCAGGCATACTCTGCCTAAACGGCCTTAACTGCAAGCTTTGGGCAACAGCCGCATAGGCCTGCAGCACGAGCCAGTTTCGTATACTTACATATATATTAATAAATACATGCCCTAAATATAATAATACAGGACGAAGTTTCATTTACATCAGGAATTTGCATGGTCTTTTACACTCATATTCATTTTCATGTTGTGACAGGGTACCAGGTATAACCTTACTTGTAAATGCGGCTTTTCCTTAGAAACCGAGAGCTTCCTTGAAAGAACGCCCTCTGGGGATTCCAGGCCTTTGCGGGTCTGCAAAGACATACGATTGTCAACGATTCTCCGGAAAACTTTTTCATGGAAATTCACGGCAGGTGAATAACATGGCAAAAACTTATTTGGACATAGTAAAATACATGGTAGAGGCAAGGTTCAACATCAACGGGATGGTGGACAAGCCTGACATAATAGGCGCTGTTTTCGGACAGACCGAAGGCCTTCTGGGCGACGATCTCGATTTGAGGGAACTGCAGAAGGGCGGGAAGATAGGCCGCATAGAGATAGAGCTCTCACAGACACAAGGCAGGAGCTTTGGAAAACTTCTTCTTCCTGCGTCTTTGGACCGCATAGAAACATGCATACTAGCTGCAGCGATAGAATCTGTTGACCGCGTAGGCCCGTATGAGGCCGATTTCAAGGTTGACAAGGTAGAAGACACAAGGTCGGAGAAGAGAAGGAAGATACTCGACAGGGCAAAAGTCCTCGTCAAGCAGCTTCTCAATACTGACATACCTGACAGCAGGGAGCTATCCGAACTGGTTCAGTCTGAAGTAAGGATCAGCGAGATCTCCACCTTCGGGCCGGATAACCTTCCGGCAGGCCCAGATATCGGGAAGTCCCCTGAGGTTGTAATAGTCGAAGGAAGGGCAGACGTCCTCAATCTTCTAAGAAACGATGTCACCAACGCAATAGCCATAGGCGGGGCATCGCAGGTATCCAAGACCATAATAGACCTCTGCAGGGAGAAGGAAACCACAGTCTTCCTTGACGGCGACCGCGGAGGAGACCTGATACTCAGGAATCTTGTCAGCGTCGCTGAAGTTGACTTCGTCTGCAGGGCTCCTGACGGCAAGGAGGTCGAAGACCTTACGAGAAAGGAGATTATAAAATCAATGAGGGCAAAGGTACCTCTTGACCAGTATCAGGGAAGTTCCCGCGGAAGGTTCCAGATGCCGCAGAACAGTCCGGCATTCCATTCCCAGGGAACAGGAGGTCCTAGGCAGGACCGCGATCGCTACCAGAACCTCGGCGACACTCCTGAAGAACCAGTGATGCATTCACAGCAGCATTACGGCCAGCTGAAACCAAGGGATAGGAGTTATCCGGAGCCGCAGCTACAGCCTGCAGCGAAGCAGGAGGAGCCAAAGCCTGTTCAGCAGCCTTCTCCTCCACCCGCACCTGCAACACAGGAGATCTTTTCCGGATCGCAGAATGCAAAAGCAAAGCCTGTTCTAGAGAGCATGTTTTACACGCAATTGGGGCAGAGCCTTGAGGAGCTTTCAGGCACGCTCAGGAGCAGGCTCTATGATGCATCAGGAAACATGATAAAGGAGATGCCTATAAGGGAACTCCTTCAGGCCGTCCAGTCATCTGCCGAATGCTATGCAATAGTGCTTGACGGAGTAATAACTCAGAGGCTTGTTGATCTCTCACTGCAGAAAGGCATAAGGGCCATTTACGGTGTCAGAGCCAATCAGATGCAGCGCAAGCATCCTGACATAACCTTGTATACTAAGGAAGGAGGAAAGATCGATTAAATAGACAGACTCAGGCAGCCAGGCTGCTTATATGTTTGTCACTTGCAGCTCTGTATTGCAGCTGGGGCATATGCCTCCGCTGTCAGATCCTTCCAATGGGAGCTTGCATGACGAACAGTAGTATGCAGAGCAGCCGTCGCAGTAGAAAGAAACCTTTCCGTTCAGCACCTTTCCGCACGAATTGCATTTTATTTCC
>JAJZIZ010000033.1 GCA_021846005.1 Microcaldota archaeon | reverse complement strand
TCACATACGGTGCAGCAAAGAAGTATATCGCACCTTTGGCAAAGAGGGACGAGGGCACAGCTATGAAAGTATACGCAGTATATATGTCAGCTCCTAGAAGGAACCATCCGAGGAATGTTCCAAGCCTTCCGCCAGCAAGACCCCACTCTTTAAGCTTTGTAAGGTCCCCTTTGCGCCATCTGGCGCCGTAGAATCCCAGAAACACGAATATTACAAAAAGCGCTAAAAACACTAATATTGATAACGGATCAATCATGATTTTCCCCTCGACTTCTTCCTAGATGCCTTTCGGCGCTCCGATTCCTCCCGCTTCTCTTTGCCATGCCAGAGTACTGCTGCAACATAATAGAGTATGGCACTGAGAGGCATCCATAGAATCTGGTACCAGTAGAAGAATGAAATGCCCCCTAGATTTGGATTGACGGAATTGTACAGAGGAATTGCAAGCAATGCTACAAGTGGAATCAATAAAAGAACTGCAATGACGACATCTATAGTCTTTACCAACACACTACCCTATTTCCCCGTAATCAGCATAAACGAAAAGACATATATAGGTATCTGTTTGACTCGGCCCATTGCGTTAACTTGCCTCCGGATCTGCTGCCTGCAAAAAATCTGTTTTCCGGATCTTCAATTTTATTTTGCAGTTTACAATAAAGCTTTTCAGAAAGAAACACATACAGCACCAGATTTCCAATTGTTTTCCCATGCGGATAGACATGCAGGAGATGTGTTGCAGGCAGGTTTCATTTGATCCCAAGACTACACCGGCAGGTCAAGATCTCTGGCGTTGCCGGAGCCCAGTCATAACAGACAAGAAAACAAAGACTACAATGCTTTCTTTCTTCTTTTTGCCTTTCTCATCTCAGGTATTGTGAAGCGATTCCAGAAAAGGCGATACAATTTCAACCGGTCTGGCAGCTCATTGAGGAATGGCATTACAGGCACAGAGATAACGACGAGCATGAGAAGACCCAGAAAGAGCCCGTTGTCCCTGTCCTGGTTAGGATCGTTCTGCAGTATGGTGTTGTCCAGGTAGTTCACAGGCGCAAGCAGGAAAGAAGACGGAATGCCATTCTCATCCTTAACCATCCCATAATCGCTCAGGTTGATGCCTAATTCGCCGGCCTTCTGGTCTATGTATCCAGTATCTGAAAGGAATCTCAAGGTTAATGTCTGATTCCCATACTGGTGGGTTCCGTTCATAAGCGCATCCTGGTAGAGACCGCTTTGCGCCATGACTACAAGAGTACCCACCATTGAGATGACAGGATTGCTGAGGTTCATCGATGCACTTATCGAACCATTATTCTCAAAATACAATTCGGCATTGGATATATCAGCGGCCTGCACGGTGGAATTTTTGCTCAGGAATACAGTTGCGGCGTTGTTTCCGGCGCTTGCAGCCATATACTGCTCATACGGCACTATCACGAAGACGTTTCTGGTATTGAAAGTGTATGGGTCTATTCCATCAAAGTATGTCGCAGTTCCTGACGAGTAATTAAGCTCGCTCACCAGAGTGCCTGCCACCATGGCAGGATGCGTCTGTGCAAGCCATTGTATTGTAACCGGAGGTACAAATGGCGACGGAAACTCCAATGCCAGAAATAGTATCACGGCAACTGCGGCAGTTCCGCGCATAAAAAGAGCCTTATGATCCGCCCTGACCATGCTGTAGGGAATATCTTTCCTGTAAGGTGTTGAAAGCCCGTGCGACTTCACAAGCGAGAAGTGTATGATGATGAGTACGATTAGAATTATTGGTATAAGCGCTATGTGCACTCCGTAGAGTTGCGAGTAGTCCAGTACATTGAAGAGGTGGCCGATTATGTTGCCGTTCCAGAAGTCTGCCGCAGATAGGGCACGGTATTGAGATCCGAAATCGCCTCTGAGTCCAAAGCCAAATTCTACCTGAATTGCTATTATGAAGAGCATCAGGGCCCCTATGACCCAGATGAGCCTTCTCGGTTTTTTGAATCCTGAAGTAGAGAAGACTACAAAGGCATGCATGCATACGAAGAGAAGAAAAGCCACTGCTGCCCACATGTGCACGCTTCTTACAAATACGCCAAGCGGATTTGCGTCCCACCAGAGCGGGCCGAAGGCAACCATCGTAAGGCCTGTTGCGAGCAAGATGAAAAAACAGGTCATGTTGAGGAAGCCGAGCGAGTACCAGAAACTGTTGGCATAAGAAGGCACGTCCTTTATGAAAAACTCTCCAGATATGAACTGCTTTATGAATGATAGAAACGACTTGGCCTGCTTGTTGCTGCCTTCATTGCGTGCTCTTCCGGTGTTTTTTTCTCCCACATCTATCACTTTTCATATATTTATGCAACAGTCACATGAAGCCGTACCACAGCAGCGCTATACCCGCCACCTCTGCAAGATATAGGAATGCAGGATACGCGGCTATGTAAAGCGTACCTGCCACACTGACGATTATCACTCCTGCGATTATGCTCAGGAGCCTCTTGTCCTTTCTCTTTCTGTATCCCAGATAAGCCACTACTAACAGTATGGCTGCCGCAGGAAATGTTATCAGGGATGACGCAATTATTACTGAAACTGCCGGAACGCCTGCAAGGACATAGTTTTGGATCATGTTTCCCTGGTTGGTTGTTGCCAGCGAATATAGGAGCAGGAAGACTGATACGATTGAAAATGCATAATATGATTTTTTAATGCGCTTCGATGAGACCAGCTGTATTGAGCCCAGAGCCAAAACATTGACCAGCAAAGCTACAACAAGCAGATACGAATCCGCAAGCAGCTGGCTGTAAATGCCAAGTGCGAAAACAATCTCCATCAGCACACCCAGGGAGAATAACCACATGCCTGCACTCCAGAAAAGCAGCGGAACGCTCCGTTTCTTCATGTACCTGTTGCTCATTACCACTGCAAGAAGCAGCGATGCCGCGAACACCACAACAGTCGTAATTTCGGTTGATAGTTGAGAAGTAAGCAGTTCGTACATGTTTATCATTCGATCAATTCGTTTATCTTCATGCTTCCACGTCCGGTAAAGTTTTTTGCCAATGCATTAAGCCGGATGGGATTGAGTCTTGGCAGCAATTCCTTTAATTCTGTCTTGCCATACTTGTTCAGATATATGCCGTCTATTATCGCCTTCTCAGGTTCTGCAACAAATACATAGCTTCCAGTTTTTGCGTGCCTTTGATAGCCAAAAAATAACCTCTCAGGGATTTTATGATAAATAATCCCCAGCCTTTCGTATCTTAACGAGTTCTTGCTGGTTACGCACTCCGCGGCCTTTGGAACTTGCTGAATGATCCCGTGGAATAGCAAAGCAGAATTAAGCGAAACGTAAGACGGCTCTACGAGCTGGGTCGCTATTACAAAGGGGTCATCAACAAAGGAGATGGTGCCTTTCTTAACTTTTGTTGCGAGCTTCTTCTTTACGAGGCGGGATAGATATACAGTGGATATAGATCTTGGCTTGCTGATAAGATTTGATAATTGCTGTACTGAAAAGACAGCCCTGTCCGAGGCTATTGCAAGATCCCTTATTTGATATAGTTGCAGTCTCTTTATAGCATCACTCCAATATAACTATATTGTTATATTGCAATGACAATATATAAATGCCTTTACAGCGCAGGGAATTGAAGCCCTCTTTTATAAACAAAGATTAGCCCGAGAGCTTGTGACTCAGTATGCGCACCCAGAATTTTTGGTAAAGCTTTTCGTAAAAAGTTTTCACTGCTAGGCGACCGATCCTATGCTTATTCCTTAAGTCCGCCAAGCCTCTTGCTGAGTTCATCAAACACAAGGTGTCTCTTTTCTTTACTTAATCGGAATATTACCTTTGATATCATTTCCTCTGAAACAGTAAAAATATAATTTAATTTTATAACGCTATCCTTTATGGCTCCTTCGTTTCTAAGAAGAGGTATGCCCTTCATTTTCGTGTTGCTAGTTATACCAGCTATGATAACATTGCCCAGCTCCTCGAAGAGAACTACTGCTGGTCTTATCTTAACTTCTCGCGTATCCGTAAATTGTACGCTGGCAATTACAACATCTCCAGATTTAAGCATTTTCCCAGTCCTCGTCATCCTTATTATCCCATAGCTCCTTCATTTTTACTTGCTGTATCTTGTGCAAAAATGCATCGTACTGGCTGCCTTTGGCTTCTTTGGCAATCTTTATTAGATCGTAAATGACTTCCTCATAAGTTTCACGTGGGTATTTCTTGATACTCTTCAGTTCCCTAACCAGTGACTTCTTAAGTTGTATAGTAGTTACGTCAGACATGCGAATCAGCTATATCTGATACATAATATGCTATAGTAGACATATAAAGCTTACTATGTAGCAAACGGGAGGAATATTTTGCCTTGTCTACAAATTGCATTGCAATATGGCTGCCTCAGCTAAATCCGCACCCAGACCCTTCTGCGGGGTTTTCGATAAAACCTTTTCCCAAAAGGTTTTGTGGACTCGGCGGGATTCGCACCCGCGGCCTTTTCGTTTTTCGATTCTTGATGAAACTTCTTTCTAAGAAGTTTCTTGCGAACGAAACGCGCTGCTGCTGCGCCACGAGCCCATTATAATTACATATTTATGACTTCCTTATTAGAATAACGGGAAAGTTATAAAATGGTGACTGGAAGCAATTCAAACCCTGAGTTGCTGAAAAGTATGCGAAGAAAGTGCCGTTTCTTAGCATTTTGGATCTAGCTCTATTTAGATATTTTTTCTATGAGCTCAAGACCTTGCGTTAGGAACCTGCTGTTTAGCAAATCGGGCCTGTCTTCATGTGAATGATACGCGCCGAGCCATTCGTTTCCTGTGACTGATACTATGTATGCCTTATCGAAAAGTTCTTTGTTCTGTATGGGAAATGCTGCAAGTCTAGTTTTGCCGTCCTTTATCAGACCGGCTTCCCCTGACCCTATCATATCAACTGCCACCAATTTATTGGCCTTGTCCAGCACGTCACCGTACCCTTCTTCCAAGACCCGGTATCCCTTTCCCCAGTAGACTGGGGAATCGAACGACAATTCTTCGCATCCTGCAAAGACAAACATGTCGGCAGCGTTTCTTCCTTTTTTTACAAGCTCCATTAGAATAGCGGTCCCCGACGCGTTGTCAAGCGCCCCATGCAGGACGGTATCATAGTGGCATATGAATATGTTCTTTGGGTTCGCCGCGTTTCCCGCGATTATATTAGAACATTCATGAGGCGCTTTTTCTACTTCGACATATCCGTCTATGTCATTTGCATCTATGACTTTCTGCACATCCTTGCGCTTTATAGCGAGTGAAGGTGCCCGGTAGAAAGTTGCAAGGGAAAACGAATCCGAATATGGATTGAAATTTATATTGGGTTCTTCATAGTACCTTCCGCTGACCGCCATGGAGCTTATAAGATTCTTCTCAGTTATGCTTCCGCTTTTGAATGAAGTCGGCATTGACTCGATTTTTTCGCCGTCTATCTTAAGGCCAAATCCTTTATATGAAGGCAGAAAGTTTTTAAAATCCTGGAGGACATAGTCAATGCCGAGCTTTTTCAGTTCCTTCTCGAGGAATTCGCAGGCTAACCGCTCATTGCTGCCGCTTCGCGGAGAAAATAATTCAAGCTTCTTTATGAAATCGAGCATCTCCATGTCATCTGTTTCTCTTAATTTCCTTCATAGCCGATATTATTGAATGCGTAGCATGTATAGACATATCTTCGAATCTGCGACTCGAGTTTGCATCCCCAACAATACAGTTTATTTTATTGATCATCGGTATTATATAATCAAGCTCAATGGCGCTGCCGACAACATTTTCCCTGATGTTGCAGTGCAGGCTGGGCATGAGTATCTGCAGTGGCTCCCTCATGCCGTTGATTTTGAGGAACTTGCAGGCGTTCAGATACCTGTCGCGTATTTTGCCATCATCGAAATTCCAGTCAGTCACTGCAAACGCCATGTTAGGTATCAGGTTCATCATGGAGAATGTTACAGCGTAGATAAATTGCCCTCCTACTGACTTTATTGAAATTGCGCCGTTCTCCGCTTCTAACTTGATGGAATTCGTCCCAGGCACCGTTTTGTTGTTCAGGATAACATTTTTTGCAGCTTTTGAGAGCATTTTGCTGATGTCAAAGACGATCTGGTCATTGACATCCATAGAACGCCTCAGATGGGTGAAAAAATCAGGCAGGGTGCATCCGGCCATAGGCATAGTCTGTCCGAATTCAGAATAGCCTGCACGGTTGGCCTGTTTGGCAAAACTATCCATTGCCTTGCTGGTCACGAATATGTTTTTTAGTTTGTGTTCATTTTTTGCCGAAAGGGAGACTATGTCCTTATCTCCTGCGATGGTTATGCTATGTGAAAACAGCTCGGATTCCCTGTTTATAATCCCCAAAGGCAACTGCACATATGACCTCTTGTAGCTGCCTCTCCCAGTGTATATGAAGTCATCAAGTATCTCAAGTGTACACATCTGATACCCTAGCCACTTTGACGTAAGGTACATTGACAGATGTTGGAAGTCTGGCTTGGCTATCTGCCTTGCCGATACAATAGTAGGTCTTCCGCAGGTTATATCTTCTATTTTGCGCATGTCTTCCAGTACTTCCTCGCCGTATGTATCTGCAATAAACTTGGAAGCCCTTCCTACAGCCCTCTTTCGCTCATGCATTGCAAGCCTTAGCGTACCGTCAGTCGTAATATAACTGGGGTTAATTTGTTTTGATATCATATGATTTACCTCTGAAGAAGATAAGTGTACCTGGCCTCGCATGATTTACATTGATGTTATAGAAAATTGCAAAACGCATAATAAAACTCTGAAGTTACTATGCGAATGCGCACTTATGCCAATGCCATGCTGCCTTGAAGATGCAGCTGACGCTGAAAAACAAGCCTTGTGCCGTTGTTGCGTCTCTTAGCATATTATCCATATTTTTTTATCGTTAAAAAGATATAAACTTTTCCTACAGACTCATTTTATTTTTTATCATTGGTGTTTTCCTTTTGTGTTGTCCTTTAGAAAAGCTTAAATATCTACAGGAATACTATTATATAGAAAAGCAGATGCAGTAGTCCAATTAAGCTACTAATTATTTTGATAGCGGTTTCTTTGTATACTACTAATTTTGCTTTCAGAAGTGTATAAAATGAAAGCATTTTCAGAAATGGGGTTAGAAACCCGACTAGTGGAAATTTTGAAAAGACATAACTTCGTC
>JAJZIZ010000032.1 GCA_021846005.1 Microcaldota archaeon | reverse complement strand
AAGCTTCGGCTTTACGCTTTACACGACGCCTATGTCGATAATAATGTTCCTTCCGACCATATTGCTCAGCGGGATATCATCAATATCATTTGCAAGGACCTTTTTCGACATGGCATTCTGGTTCATCATGATACTCGGGTTCATACCTTACTTCTTCATGAAGGTATACGATTCCGGAGGCTTCCTGAGCGGCAATGCGAGATGGAGGGCTGGCATCGATGTTGAGATGCTGATAATTACAGTATATTTCGCCACGACAGGCTTTTTGCAGATATACGCCATAAGGTTCAATTCGCTTATAGCCCCGCCGCTGGCGATACTTGGAGCTTACACAATGTACTGGATGGTTTTGCAGGCCAAGAAACTGGACAGGACAAGCATTATGGGCATCGCCGGAATTGGCTTCCTCTTTGTTGTTACCGCGCTCATGTTGGGATACACCGCATCAAACAACGTCAGCAGCAACCTGCTGACTGACATGGCAATATCATTGCCGATTGCGGCAGTAATAGCTGGAGGTACGTATTTTGCGGCTTCTGCGACAGGAAAATGGGAGATTGTAGGATTCGTAGTTATTGCCATCCTTATTATTTTTGTCTTCTACTGGGATCTTGCTTACAGCGGAAGCCTGGTGCCTGCGGACACAATGAACCCGCAGATGTACAGCGCGCTCGCATGGCTCAAAAACAATTCAGCATCAAACAGCGTGGTGCTCACATTATGGCCTGATGGCAGTGTAGTCGAAGGGGTTGCCAACAGGACGAGCGTCATGGACAGCGTTGGTTCGCAGAATGTGACCAAATCACAGCTGTTTGCGCAATGGATACTTAATTCAAGCAGCGAAGGAAGCGCACTGACAAGCAGTACTTTTGGAAGGCCGAATTATCTCGTAGTTAGATACGTGTGGCTTTTCGGAGAGACTGCGGGAATATTCCAGGAATCTGGATACAATACAAGCCTTGAGAGCAATTATGCGTATGCCCCTCTTGCCAGCTTCAACGAGTATTCGAATTCTACAGTCAATACATTGGAATTCACAAACAATCCCTCGGGGCCTGGAATAGACGTCGTGACACTTATGTACAAGAATGCCACCATGAAGAGTTACATCTCGGAAGGCAGCGGGAGGATATCGCCATTCTCTGCAGTTGCATTCTATAACCAGAATACAGACAACTTCAGCATAGTAAACCAGACTGGATTCAATGTTACAAACGGCGAGACGCTGCTGATAGAATATTCGAGCGTACCGAAACCGGGAATAGCAATGAACGTCACCGGTGCGATAATCTTCGCGCAGGGGATGGCATCAAGCAACATGCTGAAATTCCTATACTTCTGCAATAGCAACGAATGCGCGTGGAATAGCAGCACAGCTTCAATGCGCCTTGTTTTCCAGAATACCGACACGAGAATATTCAGGATAAGCTACAACAGCAGCACATAGCGTCGCAGAGAGAGCATAGCTGCAATGGCTTTGGCTTGCCGGGTTTGATTAGGCCTTGGCATGATAGTTGCAGATGCCGGAAAGGGGACATGTTGGACATATGGGAACCTTCCGGCAGTTATTCTTTGCAAGCTGGACAAACTGCGCATGGAATTCCTTGTATGTGTTTATCTCTTCCCTGGTGTTTGAGGATATGAGAGTCTGCAGGGGCTGGTAATCCAGCTCCGATGCGAGACCAAGAACTCTCTTCGTTATTCTTCGCGTATAGGCATCTATGACAAATATGGGCTTCTCTGCCGCATATAAAAGTATGGAATCTGCAGTCTCCATCCCGATGCCGTCAAGTGAAAGAAGCTCATTCCTTAGTGGTAAGGTATCCTTGCTGAAAAAAATATCGAGGCTGCCGTAGTTGCTAAAGATGTATTTGGAAAAAGAGCCGAGCCTTTTGGCTTTTTGGTTGTAAAATCCGCTTGGGCGTATGAGCCTTGCTAAACTTCTTTCGCGCATTGAGGATATCGATTTAAGATCAAGAAGGCCTTTGTTGCGCAGGTTGGAGAGCGCCTTTTCAACATTCGACCAGTTGGTATTCTGCGTGAGAATGGCGCCTATTATTATCTCGTCCTTTGTTTCGCCTGGCCACCAGTCTAGCCTGCCGAAGTGCTTGGAAAGCCTGGAATGGATAAGCCGGATTAGTTTTCCGTGCTTTTGCATTGCCTTTGGACCGAAAGACGAAGAACGTGGCCTGGCTGATGCCATGTTCATATTTTTATTTCTCCGCTTGTTATCTTCGCGGTTGTCTCTTTTGCATCTGATCCTTCGCAAGTTATGTTCATGCTTTTGCATGTACCAAGCACCTGCTTGACCTTTGAAGTGAAATCGTTGCCATACAAAGCGGCATCCTTGGCTTTTGCTATCTTCTTTACCTGTTCGAGAGTTACGTTGCCTGCTACCACATCCTTGCTCTTTGCTCCGTTCGGTATGCCAAGTTCCTTTAATATGAGTGCGCTTGTTGAAGGAGATCCCACCTCCACCCTGAATTTCTTTGACACAGTGTCCACTATGACCTTTACAGGTATCTTCATTCCTTCGAAGTCCTTGGTCTTGGCGTTTATCTCTGCCACTATCCCGGCTATATTTACGCCGAGCGGTCCCAATGCAGGGCCGAATGGCGGGCCGCTTGTTGCCTTTCCTCCGTCTATTAGTCCGTTTATTGTCATTTCTGGCATTATACTACCTCGGCTTTTTCAATTATCTTTGCAGTGTTAGATTTTGTAGTCACTGGAATAGGCACTGCGACGTCCATAAGTTCCACGGTTATCTCGTCCTTTGCAGAGTCAACCTTCCTCACCTTTGCCTTGTAGCCCTTGAATGGGCCTGCCAGGAACTCTACAATGTCATTGACTCCTATGTCCTGCGCTACCTGCTTTATCGTAAGCATCTTTGCTACTTCCTCTTCGGATAAATGGCTGGAGAGCATTCCCTTGACGTGGGGCTCGTTCATTATGAGCTCCCTGCATGCATTTTCATTCTCCGCTTCCACTATAAGGTAACCTCGCATACCAGGAGGGAAGACAAGAGAATATATCGGAAGTGTTCCCTTAAGTATCTTGTTTTCTAGTATGTCTGCAGTTATCTTTTCCTGGCTTGACGTTACGCGTATTATAAGGTACAATATACCACTTTTTTAGACCGCATGTCTCATAAGGTCTAATAATCAAGAGATATATGAACGATTAATAATATAATACTTACTATGTGCCTGCCGCCATTGTGCCTACGCCATGGAACGCGGCAGCATTGCCTATGGCTAAGGAATCCTTTTTGCTTTTTTGAGAAACTCCATTGTGTTTCTGAGAGAACCCGGTCGACGGCTTTCTATCTTTGCAGTTTCAGCCACTGAAGCATTATATGATGAAATCATGGATTTTGACCAGGATGAAGGAAAACTTCCGGAATTGGAATTGCCAGGAAGATTATGTTTTGGGTCAATGCCTATAAAGATGTCAGTCGTGAAAGAAGGATTGTTTACCGAATCTATCATAAAGCGGTAATTTCGTTTGTGTGCAATTTCGTCAGGGAGCACAAACAGTGCAGAGGGATTGTGGCCTTCCCACACCCTGACTCTGCGGTCCGGATCGACCAGTCCTGGAGGTGCTGGTTTTCCTGTAAGCTTTCCTCTTTCCAGAAGATAAATGCCTTCGCTTAGATCGCAAGGTTCTCTCAAGTATACTGATCGCCCATCTGACTTTAGGAGATTTGTGATATCGTGATTTTCATGCATTGCCTCAAACATCTCAGTACAATTTGGCAAAACCAGTTTGTATTCTCCCATAAGGTTTTGAAGTGCATTGTAGTCTTTCCTTAAATATGCATTTTCCGATCCGGTATTGAGATCGCTGGCAGGCTTTATCAGTATCAGGCCTGATGTACCCAGGTGCTCTTTTACATATGCCGATTGTTTTACTGCATGTGACATTTTGTGACATCCTCTCCTAATTAAAGATCAATATATATTAGCAAATAAGAGATATAAAATGTTTGCGCTGGATTGTAGCGCCATAAGTTTATGAACTTATAGATACTGAAAAAGGCCTTGATGAGGATAGGATAGAAACGGATGCCACAAAAGTATATAAAAATGCAAAAAGAAAGAAGAAGCATGAATCTTTATGAAAAGGAAACGGGCACTGCAAAAAGAAAAAGCAGATAACGCCAAGAAAAAGAATGCAGTACCGGGCAATAAAGAAGTTCCAGCAGAAGAAGAAACCGGGAGAAAGGCAAACGCAGCGGCTGTGTCAGAGAAAGAAGCGGTCGTTGCGAAGCCTTTCAGGATCGGCTTCGATGCCATAGGAGGCATAGCCATAATAGACTCAAAGATAAGCCATCCTGAATCTGCTGCAAAGTACATAATGGATACTCACAAGAACATAGTTACAGTGCTAGGCAAAGGCGGACCTGTTGAAGGAAAATACAGAAAAAGAAAATATACATACATAACAGGAAAGAGGAGTTACACCACCATACACAAAGAGAACGGATGCTCCTTTATGCTGGACGTAAGAAAGGTTTATTTCTCACCGAGGCTTGCATATGAGAGGAAGAGGATTGTAGACTTGTCTAAAGATGGGGAGAAAGTTGTCGTCATGTTTTCAGGAATTGGGCCCTTTGCGATAGAAATAGCTAAGAAGAACAGGAACTCTGAAGTCGTAGGAATAGAGATGAACAGTGAAGGGCATAAATACGCGGTAATGAACAGAGAGCTCAATAAGGCTTGGAACTTCTTTCCGGTTTTGGGAGACGCCGGCAGTCCGCCGAGAAAATACTTGGGATTTGCAGACAGGATACTGATGCCGCTTCCGATGGACTCTGAACGCTTCCTTGAAGCGGCGTTCAGGATTGCCGGGAAGAGGTGCGTAATGCATTATTATGCTTTTGTAGAAGACGGGGGGAAAGAAGCGCTTAAAAAGTTGAAATTGCTTTCCGTGAAAAAAAGCAGAAAGTTCAAGCTTCTTGGGAAACGGGAGGTGAGGCCCTATTCTGCGGACATATCCGAGATAGTGATAAATTTTCAGATTGCAAAGACGAATGCCGCGAAGGAAAGAGTGGGAAAGCATAGCGAAAAGTAATATAAATATAGGAACCCAGATAAGGACATGGGATTTGAGACCCGCAGAGAGAGTGGGCAGCTTGCCGATATCCGGATTCAGGCGCAGGAGAGGAAGCTCGGTGGACATGCCAAAGGGCAGCCTGCTGTTGAATTCCTAACAATATATTCGTGGGTAATAATCTCGGTAATAATGTTCCTTGTCCTGGGAGTTGCGATATCCTCTGCGACAGGAAAGCAGGTATACCCGCCGGCGCATTGCTATATCACCCCGTCGTTCCCATGCTATGGCGCATATGTGATGACAAACAGCATTGGCACAGAGGCAGTGGTGATAATGAGCAACGGGATGGGAACCCAGATCCAGTTTCCCTCAAATTCATTCACTGTGAAGCCTACTTTTGCAAATAGCATTTACTACGGAAGCTGCCTTGCCTCCAATTCCATACCATACAATACAGTATACTGCGAAGCCACTCTTGAAGGATATTATCCTTCGCTGGGAACTGAACTGAACCCGAATTTCATCATAAGCTACAGAATATGCAGGGCATGCTCTAACAATCTTCCGGTTTACAACACCAGCGGCAGTGCGCTCCTTACGGTTTCCCCATATTATGCAAAATTCGTCGCTTACAATAACTTGGGCGGAAGCTGAAGGAATGCGTTTTATCAGAATGCAGATTTAGAGATTAGCCCGAACATCCTGAATCCGGGATTCAGCGCTTTGCTTTTTTAACATGAGGCTTTCCTTTGTCTGAACTTCCTTTTCCGATGACAGATACTGCGCGCGTAAATTCTTCCGGAGAGCCGAAATTCTGGTAGACGCTCGCAAAGCGGATGTACGCTACAGGATCTATTTTTATCAATTCCTTCATTACCATGTTCCCTATGTCACGGCTTGTGGTCTCTATGACGCCTTTCGCACGGATCTTGGCTTCAGTCCTGTCTGCAAGATCTTCCATCACGGCGCGGCTTATCTCCCTCTTCTCGCAGGCCTTCATTATCCCTCCAAGAAGCTTGTTTCTGTCAAACTGCTCCCTCCTGTTGTCCCTTTTTATAACTGTTATCTCCTCGATTTCTGCACGTTCGTAGGTCGTAAACCTGCGATGGCAGATGGTACATTCCCTCCTGCGCCTGGTGACGTCCTTTCCCATGACCTCTCTGGAGTCTACCACTTCTGTATCCTCATTCCTGCAGTATGGGCATTTCATATTTGTCAGCTTATGAAGTCATCTATTTTCATCTGCTTGATCAGGCTCATCGTCTTCCAGTAATTGCGTATGTACGGAGATAATACATTCTTGCTGAGATCTGCCTTTATCGCGTCTATGGTGTACCGATCAGAAGGATACCCGGAACCAATGTCCATGCCCAACTCGTCGGCTATCCCTTCAATTTCAGCATCACGGGTAGTCTTGGCGACTATGCTTGCTGCTGAAACCACAGGATACCTCGCGTCGGCCTTGTGCTCCGAGACTATCTTTATGGAACCCCGGCTGCGCTCCTTTCTTGGCTGCGGTACGCCTTCTATGCGCATATTTTTTTTCGAGAGCAGCTTTATGCGCAGCCCAAATCGCTCAGGAACCACATCAGGAGAATCGAGGTATATCTTCTCGGGAATTATTGAAACAGAATCAATTAGCTTTGCAAAATTGAGCGCCTCAAGCTCGTTTATTGATATCTTGTTGCGCATTGCCTCGTTTATCTCGCTGTTGGATATGGAGTAGACCTTGACTTCGTCTGCTATTGAGTTTATTTCATCGAGAAGAAATTTGCGCCTGCGGCGTGTCAGCATTTTAGAATCGCGTACGCCTATTCGGGAAAGCTTGCCTTCCTTGCCCTTGCTCACGCTGACTATACTTACAATTATCGGGCCCACCACTGCGCCGCGGCCCGCCTCGTCGCCGCCAGCGATGATGATAAAAACACCTAAACTATGTTCTTTCTGTCGACAACTATGAAATCGTTAACTGCAAGGACGCTTGTATAGGGTACGGAAAGCCTGCCTCCCTTCGCGCTCAGCTTGTTGACGAACTCGCTGTCCACGTTCGGTTCCACTAGCAAAGCGCTGAGCTGCCCGGACGTCTCGCTTATCTCGGCATCTATGAATTTGCCAAGGTCGAATCCGTCATTTGTTACGACTTCCTTTCCCACGAGTTGCTCTGCAATCATGTATTTTACCATTCTAGCACCTTTAACCTC
>JAJZIZ010000031.1 GCA_021846005.1 Microcaldota archaeon | reverse complement strand
CCGCAAGCCTCGCGCCGAAGGTCTCTCCGGGAGCATGCGTTGTCGAGAGGCCCTACGGGCCTGGCACGTCAGCATACGCAACATTGCAGGGAACCTGCAACAACGAGCTCCCCGAATATGCCATGAAATCCACAGGCATAGGCGGATTCGTCTTCATTCCGGATTCCAATACCAAGCAGAGCCTAGTTGACATACAAGGACAGCAGATGACAATAACCGCGTGGGTATATGTGATGGGAACTCCTTTCCACGATGTTGTCGATAAGGAAAATCAATATGGAATGAAACTCAATTATCTTGGCAGCAATGGCAACTGCGTCGTAGGGTCGGAAAACACAATTATTCAGGCTAATGCCATAGGATTATGCCTTGAATGGGACACCTCTGCAAATTGGACAGGAATCTCCTACCCCATACGTGGAAGCGGCTTTAGGCAGTGGATATTCCTTGCTGCAAGCGTCAATGGAAACACTAAAGATTGGTATGCAAACGGGGAGGAGATAGGAAGCGGAACCAACACAAATGCCAATACGCCTGTATCTTATTTTGACGAGAACCTTACCTTTGGCGCGATATCGCAAAACGGGCCAGTAAACTCCATAACTGGAAACCAGATATACACAGGATATGCAAGCAATGAGTTTTTCAACGGCACCATGTCAAATGTCCAGATATACAACAGCACACTCTCTCCTGCAGAAATAAGCAGTCTTTACCATGACGGCATAGGCGGAGTGCCTGTTGACCTTCCGCATCTGGTGGGGTGGTGGCCGCTCAACGGAAACGCGAACGACTACTCAGGCAATGACAACAACGGCGTTCCAGTAAACATGATCTTCACAAATTCATGGACTTCCTATTACACTGCGCCATGAAACGGGGATGCATCGCATATTAATATCTTTTTGACCTACTTGTATATGTGGTTCTCTTGGATTACAATGAACTTTTAGACAAGGCTTTCTCAGAACTTCCGACTCTTTCGATAGAGAATGTTGACTTTGCAATACCTGAAGCGGATTCCCTGATACAGGGAGGGAAGACGATACTTAAAAACATAGACCAGATAGCGGACAAAGCACGCAGAAGCAATGAAGAAATAGCAAAATATCTAACCAAGGAGCTTGCGGCGCCAGTCAGCCTGTATGAACATACAATGGAGATAAGCGCAAGGATACAGTCCGCAGAGCTTAATTCCAAGATAAGAAGATTTTTCGAGATGTATGTTATATGCAAGGAATGCCACAAGCCGGATACACACATAGAAGGAAGGGAACGGGGCTATGTCACAATAAGCTGCGAGGCCTGCGGAGCCAGATACACGATTAAAAGTTATTGAGGAATTTGATGTATAACAAAAAAGGAAGCGGAGGCCCGGCGCCGCCATTGATGCTGCCGAGGGGAAATCAGATAATAGGCACCGTGA
This sequence comes from Microcaldota archaeon, assembly GCA_021846005.1. Lineage (GTDB taxonomy): Archaea > Micrarchaeota > Micrarchaeia > Micrarchaeales > CABMGC01 > JAJZIZ01. The sequence goes on along the minus strand of JAJZIZ010000031.1, from coordinate 5,926 downwards.
TAAAATCCCTGGGTTCGACAAATTTCGACATCTTTTGCTCCGATAAGAAGGTACGAAGATGCGCCATACCGGGAAGGCTTAAAAGAAGATTCTGGGTCAAGGAAAATGATCTTGTACTTGTGACCCCATGGCCAGTGCAGGGAGATGAAAGAGGAGACATAGTATGGAGATACAGCATAATGGACAGAGATCTTCTCCAAAGGAAAGGATTCGAGATACCTAAGTAGATGTCAGGAAGTCAGATAGACAAATGTTTCTTCGGCGTCCTTTTCTATGCCGTACCGCTTCCTGAAATAAGAAAGTATCACGGATACGTCACGCCTCAGGAATTCGGTTGCCTTTGGATGGTCTGTGACAACCGCCTGCCCGAAATCTATGATATAAGGTACGTCATCCTTCATCAGTATATTGTATTCGCTGATGTCCCCATGGACGAGATCCCTTTGGTAAAGCTTTTTCATGTCTTCTAGTATCGAATTTAGTGCAGAGGCGGGATCTCCTGCGCCTGCGGATTTCAGCGTCGGGGAAGGCTCGCCGTCGGCATCGCCTATAAATTCCATCGCGAGTATGTTTCCGCTGAACATGTAGGGCTTCGGAGAATGCACATATGCGGCCTCTGCAATCTTTAAATTGCTGTATTCCTTTTTGCACCATTCGCTGACTACGCCGTATATGCCGGACTTTATTCTTGAAAATCTTGGATCTCCGTATATGTAATCGGTACGCTTTTCAAAACTGGACGTCTCTAGCCTGAATATCTTTACCGCCACATATTCTTCTGGCACCGAACTCCCATGGTCTGCGAGATATACATCTGCCTCCTTTCCTTTCGCTATTATGAATTTAAGTTTGGAAATTGTATTGCGTGTGAAGAACTTCCTCATACGCATCATTGTCCTTTTTTCGAAGACGCCTTCCTCTATCTTCTCCTGCTCAGTCAGAGTATAGTCATCCCTTGAAGGCCTTTTCCGCTTGCTTACCATCCTAGACATAAGATATTACCGTCCAAGGATATACTTGGAGGATAAGACATATTATCCCTGCCTTTTGGCAGAAAATATGTGATCCCTTTTTACAGAACTTGGTAAAGCATCTCTAAAGATAGGAGCTGAGAGAGGATGCTCTCCGCGCTTCAGCTGCAGCTCCAGTTTGGCAGCGTCAAGAAGATTTCCTTTTTTTCTGTCAGCCTCGACCCATTTCCAATAGATTCTGACTACATTGGCATTGTCTCCAGCATGCCAGAATTCTCGTGCCGCTTCGGAAAACCTCCCGTTCTTTTCAGACAGTTCAGCATGCCTGATATGAAGCTTTATTGAGACTGGAAGAATATCACTCTCAGTGTTGATCCAGAGAGGCTTGGCAGAAGCGACGCCGTCTAGAAGCGAATGCGACAGCAGCAAAAGAATGCGTGTGTCGGAGGACGTATGGCGAGTTAGCTTCCGCATTGCCTCGTTTAGTCCAGGATCATCTGAAGGCTTGGTATCCATGGATAGGGAATAGTTTTTACAGAATTCTATTATTCTGGCTGCTTCGCGGATCTGTGAGTATTGCGCTGGGCGCCTGAAGCTTGGTCTTTGTATTGTTGTGTCCATTGTTATCACTGCGCTGCTGATATGTCTCGGTTCTGAATAGAGATTGGATTCGGTCAGATTTATATAGTTTTTCTACATATAAAAATCTGATTAAATGGCATCACTTTCGACTCCGCAGACACAGGCAGGGGTACTGAGCTTTTACGATGCGCCGGAAAAAGGTCCCATAATAGGCCCGAAGGTGCTGCTCATAGCAGTCGCTGCGTTTGCAATACTCATAGTAGTCTTAGACCATTTTATAACTTCGGCTCTTTGATAGAAATACAGGAAAAGGAATACCGAGGCAGAAAAGGATAATCGGGATCGGCAGGGGAAATTTGCGGCAGTTTATTCTAAGAGAAAAGGAATTGGCATGATAAAAGACAGACCTTATACAATAACCGAAATAAAAAAATTGACGCCAAGCGTGACCTCTTTTCTCTTCAAAGCAGATGATGGAACCTCGATAGACTTCACCCCCGGAATGTTTGCAATGCTGAAGCATGTAGATTCGAGCACGGGGGAATCGATAGCCAGGGCCTTCTCAATAGCAAACGAGCCGCCTTCGGACCATCTCGAATTTGTAATATCACTCATACATGGAAGATTCACATCAAAGCTGGACAATGCAAAGATAGGAGACAAATATCTTGTCTCTGCGCCTTATGGGCAGTTTAGATTTGACATAGGCTCAAGCAAGAAGTTCCTATTTCTGGCGGGGGGCACCGGCATTGCGCCGTTTATGTCAATGATGAGATATGCAAAACGATTGAATTCAGACATGAATTCAGTCATGCTGTACAGCACCAAGTATGCGAATGAACTCATCTACAAAGACCAGCTGGATGAGTATGCGAAAGATTCAAGTTTCAGGCTTGTCACTACTGTTACCAGGCCGCAGGACGGCGATGGATGGACAGGGGAAACCGGCCACGTTAATGCTGAAATGATAAAGAAGGAAGTTCCTGATTTCATGGAAAGGGTAAGCTACATATGCGGCCCTCCGGCATTCGTAAAGGCGTGCAAGGATGCACTTATCTCGATCGGAGTAAATCCAGACAACGTAAAAGCGGAAATGTGGGGCTAGTCCGGAAGATTATTCTCTGAAGACTTTGTCTTTTTCTCTTTCCTTGTTTTCCGCAATATCATTTATATATTTGCGAACAGAATAGTGGAGCATGGATGATAGATATGTTCCTGGAGAGGCAGAGCAGAGGATAGCCGAGTTCTGGGAACGGGAAGGGATTTACAAATACAAGAAGGGAAAGGATAATATCTATTCCATTGATACGCCGCCTCCTACGGTCTCAGGTGAAATACATGTAGGTCATGTATACTCCTATTCACAGGCGGATTTTGCGGCAAGATACAAGCGCATGCGTGGCTTTTCTGTCTTTTATCCCTTCGGACTGGACAATAACGGGCTTCCTACAGAGATATTGGTGGAAAAACAGAACAAGATAACTGCAGAATATGTAGGCAGGGAGAAATTTATCGAGCTTGTAGAAACCACGATAAAGGAATATGAGCAGAAGTACATAGACATTTGGAAGAAAGTAGGAGTTTCAGTAGATTGGGACCATTATTACACGACAGTGAGCAGGGATGCGCAGAAAATCTCCCAGTATTCGTTCATTGAGCTTTACAAGATGGGAAGGGCTTACCAGAAAGAGACCCCGACAATATGGTGCACCAAAGAAAAGACTGCACTGTCGCAGATGGAACTTGAGGACAAAATGCTAAAGTCAGAATTCGTAAAGATAAAATTTGAAGAAGGAGTAGTAATAGCGACCACAAGGCCTGAGATGCTGCCTGCATGCGTTGCGATTTTTGTAAGCCCTGAAAATGAAAAGACGAAAAGCCTTGTAGGAAGGAAGGTCAAGGTGCCGATCTTTGGCCAGGAAGTTGAGATACTGGAAGACCGGAGAGTAGACCCGGAGAAGGGAACAGGAATAGTCATGTGCTGCACTTTCGGAGACGTCACAGACATAGAATGGTATAAAGCCTATAACCTTCCGCTCAGGATAATAATAGACGAGAAGGGCAGAATGAGCCACGAGTATTTCTCAGGCAAAGGAATCAGGGAAGCAAGAATCCAGATGATAGAGGATCTGGAAAGAGAGGGATATTTGCTGGAAAGAAAAGAAGTGGAGCATGCAGTAAACGTACATGAAAGATGCAAGACAGAGATAGAGTTCATAGTAAAACAGCAGTGGTACATAAGATATCTTGACATCAAGGACAAGCTGATAGAGCTGGGGCAGGAGCTTAAGTGGTATCCTGCACACATGAGAGTAAGGTATGAGAATTGGATAAGAGGCCTGCAGTGGGACTGGAATATTTCAAGGCAGAGATATTTCGGGATACCTTTCCCGGTGTGGTACTGCAAAAAATGCGCTGCGCCCATTCTTCCGGAAAAAAAGGAGCTCCCAGTCAACCCTCTTTCGTTCAAACCTGGAAAACCCTGTGAAAAATGCGGATCAGAGGAATATACGCCAGAAGAAGATGTCATGGATACATGGGCCACATCATCACTGACACCCATGATAAACAGCAGATGGTCATTGGATGACAGCATACCGGAGATTTTTCCTATGTCCCTGAGGCCTCAGGCGCACGAGATAATATCATTCTGGCTATTCACTACAGTAGTAAAATCCTATCTTCACACCGGGAAACTGCCATGGAAAGATGCAATGATATCCGGGCATGCCCTTGACCCCAAAGGAAAGGCGATGCATAAGTCCCTGGGGAACGTAACCGAGCCCCTCCCAATCATAGAGAAATACGGTGCTGATGCATTGAGATATTGGGCAAGCTCGGCAAAACTCGGCGAAGACGCCACATTTCAGGAAAAGGAGATAGTTGCAGGCTCCAGGCTAATGAACAAGCTGTGGAACATCGCAAAATTCGTGGAAAAGAACAAGGAAGGCAAGAAGGAAGCCGTCAATGTCATTGATAGATGGATTCTTTCGAGGTTGAAGGAAGCGACAAGGCAGGCGACCGAAATGTTCGACTCTTATAATTATTCGGGCTCTAAACGCGCGGTCGAGGAATTTTTCTGGTTCTTCTGCGATAACTATGTGGAATTCATAAAATACAGGATATACAACGGAGACAGCAGCGCCAACTATACGCTGAATATGGTATTCCTTTCGGTATTGAAGATGCTTGCCCCGTTCATGCCTTATATAACCGAAGAGATATATTCAAAATTGTACATTGACGGAAATCCGTCCTCGATACATATATCGGAATGGCCAGAACACGATAAACTGGACGGCTATGAAGCCGAAACCGCAGTAGGAGAAAAAATATACAGAACCATAGCCTATGTAAGGCAGTGGAAACATGCCAACGGAATGGCACTTAACGCAGAACTTGATGAATTGATAGCGGAGAACTTCCCTAATGAAGGAGAAGAATGCCTTAGGGGCTCCATGAACATAAAGAAAATAACGTCAGGAAGAGGAAACATGGAAATCCCTGGGACAGATATCAAAATAAAAGTGTCCCAGGAATAACCAGTTTTTAAGCCTACTCAAGAAGTCAATTGCAATTGGTCGCGTCGCGCCCCTTGTAACTGTATGTCTGATATATTGGTAGTATCAGAATCAGGAATTTTTCTGGCAGGCGCCAATACTCTCACTCTCCTAAGAAATACTCCTTTCCCTATATCCATTATGGTAAAATTAGAGTTAGGCTTAGTCTTATCCGGCTGTCCCATCATGGGGGTTTTTTGCTCAGTGCGCTTTTGCTTTTCCATAATTATCGCAAATATGTACAAATGAATGATTTATAAATAAAGCATAATGCATAGTACAAAAGACGAAGTATACAGGTTGCTGCAAGGCGCATATGGCATGTCCGTAGTGGATTCCCGAGGGCAGGCAGGAAATAGTTTTCGTTGCCATAATAAATGAAAATCGTGAAGAATTATTGCCAAGTACGGACACGGCGGGATTTGAACCCGCAGCTTACGGCTCCGCAAGCCGCCGTGCTATCCAAGTTACACCACGTGTCCGTGACATCCTCCTCTAACTAAAGGTTAGGGGCTTCCCCTGTATTTGCAGGGTCTGTTCTCAGTTCTTCGAGTCCGTTTGCATTTCCTGTTGGAATGTATTGACGATTCTCTCCCCGAGCGTGACTTTCCCTCTGTCCGAGGGTAGCTCTTTTGAGTATGTTTATTGATGCGTTTATGTCCCTGTCTAACCGCAGGCCGCATCTGTCGCAGTTGTATTCCCTTGCAGATAGTGGCATGTCTGTTATATTGCCACAATTACTGCATTCCTTTGATGTATTCCTCGCATCTACCTTTATTACCCCCATGCCGGCACTTTCAGCCTTGTATGAGA
>JAJZIZ010000030.1 GCA_021846005.1 Microcaldota archaeon | reverse complement strand
TAGTTCGGATGCGATGAAAAAATTCAAATCTACCGACGAGATAAAGATACCTGAAAAAATGATTGATCAAGTCATAGGCCAGGACCGCGCTGTGGCAATAACCAAAAAAGCAGCCGCGCAGCACCGGAATGTGCTTCTAATAGGGGAGCCAGGCGTAGGGAAGACAATGCTCGCGCAGGGAATGGCTGAGCTTTTAGAAAATGTCGACCTTGAAGACGTGCTTGTATACAAGAATCCTAACGACGAAAACAGGCCTACTATAAAGATAGTCCAGACATATCCTGAGAAGATTGATTCTTCAAAGCCATTGCCGGACGGCCAAGGCAGGCAGATAATACAAAAAGAGAAGATGAAAAACAGGATGGATTCAGGCAAGGCCAAGAGCAACATAATTCCCATAATTGCAGTCATAGTGGGAGTGCTTATAGTAGTCTCATTTCTTAATTTCATAAAGGGATATGAACTGGTAGTGCTGGCTGCAGTAATACTCGGCGTGCTTGTTTTCGGCGCAGTAGCTCTTTTCGTAAGCGGATTCAAGCGCATGGGAGGCATAATGCCTGGCATGTTCGATACGGGAGAGCCAAAACTGATAGTCGACAATACTGGAATGAGGCATGCTCCTTTCGTTGACGCGACAGGTTCAAAGGCAGGTTCGCTTTTCGGCGACGTAAGGCACGATCCGCTGCAATCAGGAGGACTCGGAACGCCTCCCCATCTCAGGGTTGAGGGAGGTGCCATACACAAGGCAAACAAAGGCGTACTATTCATAGACGAGATAGCAGACATAGAGCCTAAATCGCAGCAGGAGCTCCTCACGGCAATGCAGGAAAAGAAATATTCAATAACCGGCCAGAGCGAAATGAGTTCGGGCGCTATGGTCAGGACAGAAGGCGTTCCATGCGATTTCCTTTTAGTTGCCGCAGGAAATCTTCCTGACATACAGAAGATGCATCCGGCGCTCAGGTCCAGGATACGCGGCTATGGTTATGAAGTATACATGGAATCCTCAATGCCTGACACGGAGCAGAATCGCGACAAGATAATACATTTCATAGCGCAGGAGGTCAAGAAGGACAAGAAGATACCTCCATTCAATTACGAGGCATGCATGGCCATAATCGAGGAGGCAAAAAGGAGAAGCGGCAGGAAGAACAGGCTTACTCTTGTCATGAGAGACCTCGGCGGACTTATCCGCGCCGCTGGCGATATAGCCGTGGAGCACAACCGCAAACTGGTAGACGCGAATGACGTTGTAGCTGCAATAGGCCTTGCAAGGCCTATAGAAAGCCAGTATGTGGCCCAGGTAATAGAATATAGGAAGGATTACAAGATATTCAGGACAAGAGGGTACTCGCTTGGCAGGGTAAACGGCCTTGCCGTAGTCGGATCATCCTATCTTTCTGCAGGTATAATACTGCCAATAGTAGCCGAAGTGACTCCCGCATCTTCCAGGACAGAAGGCAAGCTCATAGTCACCGGGAAACTGGGCAGCATAGCCAAGGAAGCGGTCAAAAATATAAACGCCATAATCAAGAAGCACATGAACCGCGACATGGCAAGCTACGACGTTCATGTCCAATTCCTTCAGACGTACGAAGGGGTCGAAGGGGACAGCGCAAGCATTTCCATAGCTGTCGCTGTGATATCTGCGCTTGAAGGCATACCTATAGACCAGGAAGTTGCCATGACCGGCTCTCTATCTGTCAGGGGGGAAGTATTGCCTGTAGGCGGAGTAAACAATAAGGTTCTTGCGGCAATAGAGGCAGGCATGAAAACGGTAGTAATACCTTCCGACAACGCCCAGGACATATACCTAACTTCCAAGGAGCTCAAGAAGATAAAAATAGTGCCGGCTAAGAACATAGCCGATGTGCTGGCAGTGGCTTTGAAGAAGAGTGAAAGATCCGAAGCAATAACAAGCAAGCTGCGCAAGTACATATCCGGCGACTCCAGGGAGAAGCCGCCGCTTGTTGTGGAAGGAAAGGATCTCAAGGGAAGATAAGATGCAATCAAAAAGCCCAAACCCTGAGAAATCCAAGGCACATGAAGCCAAGCCATCAGTGGCAGACCAGAAAATAGAAACCATGGGCACTGGCATAGTTCGAGACATAAAATCCGGAAACCCTCCAAAGTTTACTACCATAACAAGGACTAGAAGCAATGTTATCTTTGACAAGGCAAAAGGCTATCTCAAGCTTGGTGACTCTACCGAAGAGCGTACATTCACCAATGTCTCGCAGTCAAAAAGATTCATGCAGACTATAGCTATTGCCTCCAAATGCCATCGCTTCGTCAAGGAAAACCTTCACACCACCATAAGGGGTCTATACTACCAGCTCAAGTTCTCCCTCGGCGAAGATATCGACGAGAATATATTCAGCGAACAGTCCGAATCAAACCCGCTCATTGAGGATCTTGAGGTATCCCTTGGCCTTAAGCGAGAGGAGTTGAATCTCAACGCCAACAGGAAGGGCGTCCTCGCAGGAAATATGAAAATAATAGACACATTCGGCAACGAAAAGATAGAGATAGACTGCTCAAAGCAGGGAAGAAGCGGCTGGGCCATCCCAAGCGATGTCGATAACGACATAGAGTTCGTCAATGTCAAGGCCAAATATGTACTGGTTGTGGAAAAGGATGCGTTGTGGCAGAGGCTGAACGAAGACCTTTTCTGGAAGAAGGAAAACTGCATACTGATAACCCCACAGGGCCAGGCTGCCAGAGGGACAAGGAGGCTGATACGCAAGCTTTCCGATCAGGGTCTTCCCGTATATGTATTTACCGATTCCGATGCATGGGGATGGTATATTTACTGGACAATAAAAACTGGCAGCATAAATCTTGCCTACATCGGTTCGGAAGTCGCAACTCCTGAAGCCAGGTTCCTGGGCGTGACCATGTCCGACCTTGATAAATATGATTTCCTTAACAAACTCACCATAAATGCCTCGGAGGTAGACCTTAAAAGGGCACAGGAAATGTTAGACTACGAATGGATAGGCAAATACAAGGAATGGCGGGTGGAACTGGAACGTATGATAAAATCCAAGAAGAAACTGGAACAGGATGCTCTACAGGGTCCAAGGCTGACATTCGTTGACGACTACATCCGCGACAAGATAAACGGCAAGGAATATCTTCCTTGATTCTTTTGTTTTCCTGGCGCACGCTGCTTTCAGCAATTTCGAATGTTCACGGCAACGAACAGACTCGGAGGCGCATCACTCTCTTCTCATCATTATTGCAATTGACATTATGTATTCGTTTCTCATTGCGCTGTCTTTCGCTTTTATTATATCTTCCGTGATTTCAGGAACGCTAGACAGTTTTACTGCCTTATCAAGAAAAAGTACCGCTAAGTGATACCTCCTCCTGGCAGAATCAAAATTCTGGTCATGCATGTCTTTCTGTGCTTTTTGTTCTGAATTCTCTGCCAATATCCTGAGGGACAGAATTGTCTCTTCAGGAAACATGCGCGTTTTCCCATGTACTCTTGTTGCTACTTTCATAATATCGTCTTTTAACATAAAAACTTTTTCAAGTCTTTCAACGATCTTGTGTTTATCACTTCCCTGCTTTCTATCCATCCTCGTCTTGCCGTACCAATTCCATAACGCATAAGCTTCAGGTGCGATGCGCTGTGCGAATCGGTGTTTATGGCAAATTTTACCCTGTAATCTTTTGCGAGAAGTATGTTCTCGTCATTAAGGTCAAGCCTTTCCGGAAACGCATTTATTTCCAAAGACACCCCATTCTTCTCAGCGGCATCAAAGACCTTTTCAATATCAATATTCAATGGCGGTCTCTGATTTATTAGTCTATCTGTGGGATGCCCCAGAATGTCTATTTTACCGCTTTCTATGCACTTCACTATGCGATTCGTCATCTCCTTTTCAGTCATATTGAGTCCCATATGCACGCTTGCCAAGACATAGTCCATGCTTTCAAGGCTCTTTCTGTCCCAGTCAAGGCTTCCGTCTTTCAATATATCGGTCTCAGAGCTTTTCAGAAGCGCTATCTTGCCTTCATATTTATCTCCGAGTCTCTCAATCTCCTCTGAGTACTTCTCGAATTTCTTTTTGTCCATGCCATTTGCCACATGTTCGCTTTTTGAGTGGTCGGTAAACCCTATATATTTTCTGCCTATCCTTATTGCTTCCAGCACCATATTCTCCATGCTTTCCGTGCCGTCGCTGTATTTTGTATGGACATGCAGGTCTCCAACTATATCCTTCTCTTCTATCAGTTTCGGAAGGCCGTGCTTTATGGCAAGTTCTATCTCGCCGCGGTCTTCGCGCATTTCCGGTTCCATGTAGTCCATGCCCAGCTTATTGTATATCTCCTCTTCTTCCCGGCCTGCTATAGAGACATTTTTCTTGTTAAAAAGACCGTATTCATTAAGCTTATATCCTTTTCTTACTGCTATTTTTCTTAATTTTACATTATGGGCCTTGCTCCCTGTGAAATACTGAAGCGCCGCGCCGAAACAACCTATCTCCACAAAGCGCAGATCGCAATTGATTCCGGAGTCAAGCATCACTGTCATTTTTGTTTCTCCCCGTGCGATTATCTCCTTGACTTCCTTGTTGCCTGCAAGCACATCCATTATTTTTTCCGGATTAGCCGAAGCAACCAGTATGTCAAGGTCGCCTATGGTTTCTTTCATCCTGCGTATTGATCCTGCTATGCTTATCCTTTCTGCAAGCCCCGACTCGATAATCATTTCGGATATCCGGTCTGCGTACGGGAGAGCAAAACCAAGCAGCATTCTGTTTTTTATCTTCTCCAGAATGCCAAGTCCTGTGGCTATGTCAGTTTCGCGCTTTTCTCCGAATCCTTCAAGGTTTTTTATTTTGTGCAGAGCGACAGCCTTCCTGAGGTCTTCCACTGTCATGACTCCAAGGTTTTTATAAAGTTTGTATGCGGTTTTAGGTCCCACGCCTCGTACTCTTGTCAATTCGACAACATCAAAGGGAAATTTTTTCCTCAATTCCTCGTACTTGGAAATTTTTCCTGTTTCTTCGTATTCGCGTATCTTTTTTGCTATTCCCTTTCCCACGCCGTCTATCTTCATGAGCCCCTCGGTTCCTTCCTTCTCAAGTAGTTTGCCTATGTCTTCTCCCATCGAGGCAATTACGAATGCGGCTTTGCGGTATGCCTTTATTTCGAAGATCCTCTTTTCATCTTCTATCTCCATCAGGTCTGCAATCGCATTCAAAATATCCGCAATCGTCTTATTGTCCACCAAATCCCTGCAGGTTCAGCTTTGTTCTCAATTCGGAGTATACCTTTCCGGAGTGCCTTTCGGGTATCCTGTTCACATAAACCTTTGCGTTTTTCAGGTTGATATCCTTATGTTTCTCTATCACTTTTCCTTTTGCAATATCCCTGAATATCTTCTCGGCATCAGAATACCTGCTTTTTTCCAGCGAGTATATTGTGCTCTCCTTGATTACGAATCCCATCCCTGCGCTATGCTTCTTTATGAACTGCGCAGTGTCATGCGTTTTGAAAACGTCAGGGCCTCGTATGAGCCTGGAACCTATTTTCTGTTTAGGCATAGCCACAAGTATGAACGCATTCCTTTTCTCTATCCATGATATGCTGAAGTTAATCGCAAATCCGTTCTTTTCCAGGATATCCTCGATTTTGTATGCAGTTTTGTTGGCCTGCGGCCAGAGTATCTCCGCGCTTTTATCCTTAATTTCAAATTCCAGCATCAGCAGATCAAGCCCCGATTCGCCGATGAATTTCCTTAGCATGCTGTTTGTTTTTTCCGATGAGAATCCCTTGGCGTAAAATGCGCTTATGTCGGGCTTTGATATAAAACTTCTCGCTATAAGGACAAGTTTGGCGAATGATTCTTCAGAAACTGCGGCTGCGACATTCCTGTTGATGTCTACTGGGTCTATGACTACAAACCTCCTGCTGAATTTTTTTGATGTCTCCAGATCGTCTGCCATTACCTTCTTCATTGTTGGATATAACACCACTGGCATCTTTGTCTTTGCTGCCCATTCCAGAAAACCTATCAGCGACCCAAACTGTATTATCAGGAGCTCACACAAATATCCTGAAAATCCTCCTATCTTTGCCTCAGCGCCATAAATGCTGTGGGCCTTCAGAAGAAATTTCAATAGCCTGACTTCATCTCTCTGTCTTTCCGTGATCGTAGAATTCACGAATTCGTTGTGCATCGGGGTCCTGTCTACCGATGTTGCCATCGATTCAGCACTTTCCACCTTGCTTGCAGGGACGAGATCTGCCTTTATCCCTGATTTAAAATAAGCACGCACATATGGGTGTTCGGCATATTTTATTTCAAAACTTTCTCCTTTTTTTGGGTCGACAAGCATCTTCCCGTACTCCAGCCCCTTTTTTGAAAGTGCATCTCTGCTCACGTTTCTATCAAAGAGCATGAATATGTCAACATCGCTGTCGCCGCTGAGATTGGTGCTCCTGGCTATCGAGCCCACTACCATGATCTCAACGCTTTTGGGTACTATCTCCTTCAATCTGGAGGTTATTTTGTTTACATTATAGACTGTCTCCCTAGCCTCCGCTTTGCTAGGCTTTATGTTCTTAAGGACTCTTTGGAAAATTTTTTCAGCTGTCTTGGATTTTTTCGCTTCCATCATGAGGATATAAGATGGAAACAGATAAAAAGCCAATCAGGTTTGGGGGTCAGTGCCTGGTATTGGACCTTTTCTGGAAACGGAAGCCTCCCCTGCTGTGGAATCTACGGTTTCCATCTCCTCCTCCTTCTCTGTTGAAGTGTCCTTCTCTCCTCTCTTCTCTTCTATGGAAAGATCCTCCATGGCTTTGGCCTGGTCTTCCTTCTCTGCTTCCATGGCCACCGTGCCCTTCTCTGTTTCCTCCCCACTGCCTTCCTTGACTGCCATGTCTGTCTCCGAAAGGCCTTCCTCCTCCGCCTCCGCGGAAGCCTCCTCCCTTTCTAAAGATTACTATGTCCTTGTACATGCTCCCGTCAGGCGAAATTCTCTCCAACTTTACGTTTACGGAATCCTGTATGTCGTTTATTATATTTCTCTGCGATCCGTTTATTATAGTGAAGGACTTGCCGTTCGCATTCATTCTTGCGGACCTTCCGACTCTATGTACATATGTCCTTGGGTCTTCTGTGACGTCAAAATTTATCACGTCCGAAACTCCTGCTATGTCTATTCCTCTTGCTGCGACGTTGGTGGCTATGAGGAATCTTCCGTTGTTTTTGAATTCCCTTAGTGAATGCTCTCTTTTAGCCTGCGTAAGCCCTCCGTGCATGATAACTACATTGAGCCCCTGTTCCTTCATCGCTTCGTATATCGCGTTTGCGGCATACTTGGTCTGTGCAAATATTATTGCTTTTTTAGGATCGTATTCTTTTATGTAAGCAAGAAGCGTTGCGAATTTCATCCTGTTATCTACTTCAGCGTAGAGGTGCTTTATCTTGGAGACAACTATGTCGTCTTCCTCTCCCACTCTTATGAATATGGGGTCATTCATGTGCCTCTTTGCAATCCCTCTTATTTTTTCAGGCATCGTTGCAGAGAATATCATCGTCTGCTTCTCTTTCGGTGTTTTAGACAGTATGAACTCCACGTCAAGTATGAAACCCATGTCAAGCATTGTGTCTGCTTCGTCCAAAACTAGGAATCTAACCCGTTCAAGATTCAGCGCTCCGCGCTCTATCAGGTCTATGACTCTTCCAGGGGTCCCTATTATAAGGTCTGGATTCCTTCTCAGATCTTGTATCTGCACATTTATCGAAGCTCCTCCATAAACCACTGCGGTGCCATGGTGTGGGTTCGTATTAAGTTTTTTTGCAACATCTGCTATCTGCAACGCAAGTTCCCTTGTAGGCGCAAGTATTATTGCTTCAGGGTATGGGCCTGGCTTGCTTTTCTGCTTTATGGGTATCAGGAACGCCAGCGTCTTGCCTGTTCCTGTCTTGGCCCTTACCATTACGTCTTTTCCTTCGAGCGCAACAGGAATTGTCTGTTCCTGTACCTCTGTAGGATTGACGAAGTTATGTCTTTTCAAAATTTCCACTATTCGGGTTTCT
>JAJZIZ010000029.1 GCA_021846005.1 Microcaldota archaeon | reverse complement strand
TTCATCAAATTCGCCAAAGCCTTACGATGTCAATGTTTCGGTGAATAATGTTACCTCGCATGCGCCGCCTGCGCTGAAAAACTACAAGACAATAGCTGCATTCAACATAAGCGCTCCTGGAACAACGCTGCATATGACAATGCCATACAACTGCTCTGCAGTCCCTGGCAGTTTCGGACCCTACCTATACAGCAATGGCACATGGATGCCAATAAAACCATTTACTGAAAATTCCATTGCGTGCACAATCAGTTTCAACATACCCGGGGATCCCATAGTTGCAATACTGGGACAGGTGGCAGCGCCAACGATTGTGCCTGCCAAGTCAAACTCTTCGGTACAGCCAACAGCAACGGTGTCTCCTCCTGCAAACAACACCGTGACAACAACTCCGTCATCTTCTTCAGTGCCGCCTGCTTCCTCAGCGCATACGCCGCCCCAGACGACGCCGTCCAGCACGCAAGACTACGTGCCGCTTGTTGTCATTGTTATTGTAATAATTATTATTGCAGCGGTATATCTCTTGGCTAGGCGGAAGGGCAATCGCAGAAAGATGCCCTTCGGTAGCTGATAAGTGGAGATCTGGCTGAGGTTTGGAAAGGCAGATTCCATAATTTCAGAGGAACAAACCTATAACAATATCATTATTGATAAACAAAAGAGGATTTTATAGCACGGTTGCTACGTGTGTGTGGGGACAATGGGTAAATTTTCAGGCGTCAAAACAGCGGTTGCGATAGTGCTTTTTGCGCTTCTTATTATCTCAGTTGCGTTTATTTGGTTCAACGCCAGTCCTGCGAACGGCAAGGTAGTTAATACCATAACCGTAGGCAAATTTCCCGTCAGCATAACATTCAACCCCTCAGGCACCCTTGCATACGTAGTCAATGCCGTCAGCGGCACAATCAGCGTAATCAGCGCCGCAACCATCACAAGTAATGGCAATGCCGCGTGACTGCGATAAACAGCCGGACGGTCAATGCCTACAACTGCCTATATATTTGTTGCAGTTGCTATTGTAATAGTCATTCATTATTGCAGCATATCTTGCGCTAAGGCGGCAAGCCAGCGGCAGTAAGATGCCTCACCAATAACCGAAAACACAATCCGGATGAGATATACAAAAAAGTGAATTCGGCAGAGGTCTGAAAGGAATTCTGCATCATCTTGCAGAACTGACATTAAATTATATGGATTCAAGGTGTACAAATGGCACAGCAAAACAATCAGGCATCGGTCGCAGAAGCACAGGCACAGCTTCAGTATCTCTATAACCTTTACACCCAGCAGCACAGCATGCTGGAAAACGAGATAGGGACATTGACGCTTACAACGGCGGCAATAAACCGCAACATAGAGATGCTGGAGAGCAAAGAGCGCCTTTCCGGCTCAAAGATACTGGTCAACGGGGAAGGAGGCGCATACCTAAGCGCAACGCTTGACCCGATGGATAGGGTTCTTGTCTATGTCGGAGCCGGATACATGCTTGAAAAAAACACCGAGCAGGCGCGTGAATATTTAAAATCAGCAAGGGCTAAACAAGAAGAAGCAATAAGGAAGTTATCCGCAGACAGGCAGCGGGTAGGAAAGGAGATAGTTTCAGTTTCATACAATCTATCACAGCTGCAAGCGGAACAATCCAGGGGATGAATGCCTATGTTCGAAGGGCTCAAGAAAAAATTCTCAAGCTTCATAAACTCAGTATCCAAGAAGGAAGAGGAAAAGATTGAAGCAGAAGAGGAATTGGAAACCCTGCCGGCTCAGCCGCAAGAGCTCCACAAGACAGAGCATATCCAAAAAAACTCCGAACAACAGAACGTCATGCCGGAAAGAGAAAAAAAAATCACCGAGACCGGAATCCGAAAGGAAATCTCTGTACCTCTTTCTTCCAATAGCAAAATTCCAGACACTGAAGACAAACCGCATTCTGAAAAACACAGTGCAGCCAATGCAAAAAAAGAAACTGCAACTGCAAAGACACCCGATCTGGAATTGAACGTCCCAAAACCAGGGAATATTGCACAAGACACCCGGATATCCAGGCGGCAAGAACAGCCAAAGGTAGGCATGGGAACAAGGCTTAAAGGCGTCTTCCTCCGTGAAGTCAAGATAAGCGCAGGTGATATAGAGCCCTTCATGGAACAGCTTCGGATATCCCTCCTAGAATCTGACGTCAATTATGATGTTTCCGAGAAAATAATGGGCGAGATACATAAAGAGCTTCTGGCAAATCCTATACCTGCAAAAGAGATAAACAGCGAAATAAGGGACATAATAAGGCGATCAATACTTTCCATTCTCAGCAATGTCTCTTCGAAAAGCCTGATTGATATTGCCGAAGAGAAAAAGAGGCGGGGCGAACTGCCCCTGAGAATACTTTTCATAGGCCCCAACGGCGCAGGAAAAACTACAACAATAGCCAAGATAGCAAGCTTGATGTCTGGGAAAGGATTTTCATGCGTGATATCCGCAAGCGACACCTTCCGTGCCGCTGCCATTGAACAGACGGTCCATCACGCAAACAAGCTTGGCGTTGAAGTTATAAAAGGCAAATACGGCGCAGATCCCGCAAGCATTGCTTTTGATGCCATTGCCCATGCCAAGGCAGCAGGAATAAGCGTAGTGCTGATAGACAGTGCAGGAAGGCAGGAGACCAACAAGAGCCTCATGGAGGAGATGAGGAAAATGGCCAGGGTTGCAAACCCCGATCTCAAAATATTTATCGGAGAGGGAATAGCGGGCAATTCTCTGATGGAGCAAGTACGCCAATTCAACGAACTGATAAAACTGGACGGGATAATACTGACAAAACTAGACGCCGACGCAAAAGGAGGCAATACACTTTCCATACTCAGCGAAACAGAGATTCCTGTGCTATATTTCGGCATTGGAGAGGGCTATGGGGATTTGATGCCATACGATCCTAATTTCATAATAGACAACATGCTTCCCAATTGAATATGTCTCTGACTGCTTCTTGCATTTCTGTTTTTCCTTCGTCAAAATGAATTGTTCCTGAAAATACCGAAACGGCAATCAACATTTAAATACATGAGGGTGCTTAACTGGATTGTGGTTGATTTGGAAAAAGAGGTTTTCAGCGCAAAGATAAATTATCTCACAGTGATAAACGAGGAGGGTGTCGCCGACGAATCCCTATTTCCGAAAAATCTCAGTCCTGAGAAAATTGTCGATATGTACAAGATAATGCTTCTCGCAAGGGCATTGGACGCAAAGGTTCTGAGCCTGCAGCGTCAGGGCAGGGCTGTTACCTATGCTCCTCTTCTCGGCGAGGAAGCAACACAGATAGGAAGCGCAATGGCAATGGGCGACCACGACATATTCGTACCTGCCTTCAGGCAGCACGGCGTATTTCTTGCAAGAGGAATGCCCATGAGCACCATGTTCATATACTGGAGGGGTTTTGAGGAAGGGGATATAATGCCAAAGGAAGTGAAGGGAACGCCAATAATAGTTCCAGTAGCTACCCAGCTACCTCATGCTGCAGGAATCGCATTCGCACAGCTTTATAACAATACCGGCGCAGCAGTTGTAGTCTATGTAGGAGACGGCGGAACATCCGAAGGAGACTTTTATGAAGCAATCAACTTTGCAGGAGTATGGAAAGTGCCTCTTGTGATAATAGTTGAGAACAACCAATGGGCAATTTCACAGCCAAGATCCAGGCAGACTGCAGCTGAGACGCTGGCGCAGAAAGCTATAGCAGCAGGAATTGGTGCTGTTCAGGTTGATGGAAATGATGTTGCTGCAGTCTATTCTGAAACAAGAAAGGCCATCGAGTCAAAAAAACCCATGCTAATAGAATGCATAACCTATAGGATGGGGCTACACACGACATCAGATGATCCTACCAAATACAGGCCTGATTCCGAACTTGAGGCGTGGAAGAAGAAAGACCCTATATTAAGAATTAGGAAATATCTGGAAAACAAGAATCTGTGGAATGAGGCCATGGAAAATGAGATATCGGAAAAGCACTCAGCATTTATAGACCAGGCAGTGGAGGAAGCGGAGAGATTCAAGCCTGATCCACGCAGCATTTATGAGCATGTCTACAGTTATATGCCTGATGTTCTCAAAGAAGAACTGGCAGAGGCCGAAGCCAATAATTTCTGGCAGGGTAATTGAATGATGGCAAACATGGTTACTGCATTGAACAACGCCCTAGAGCAGATAATGAAGGAAAATGAGAAGGCAGTTCTCCTTGGCGAGGATATAGGCACCGACGGAGGGGTCTTCAGAGTAACCGACGGCCTGATAGAAAAGTTCGGGGAGAAAAGAGTTATAGACACTCCGCTTGCAGAATCCGGCATAATAGGCACATCGATAGGGATGGCTTTATCAGGCATGCACCCGATTCCCGAGATACAGTTTGCTGGATTCATGTTCTTAGGCTTCGCCCAGCTGATAAACCACGCAACGCGATACCGTACAAGAACAAGGTCTGCCATGAGTGTTCCTATGGTGGTAAGGACGCCTGTAAGCGGCGGCGTGCGCACGCTGGAGCACCACTCCGAGAGTCCTGAGGCATACTACTCCCACATGGGAGGCCTTATAGTGGTGGAACCATCAAATCCTTACGATGCAAAGGGATTGCTGATAAAGGCCTCGAGGATGAACGATCCGATAATATTCCTGGAGCCTACAAAATTATACCGGCTTTTCAAGCAGGAGATACCTGAAGGGATGTATGAAGTTCCGATAGGCAAAGCAAATATACTCAGGGAAGGGGAAGACCTTACCATCATAACTTATGGCACAATGGTGCATGTGGTCAACAGCGTTGTGGAAAAGAAAGGCCTCAACGCAGAGGTTATAGATCTGCGCACCATAAATCCCCTGGACGAAGCAACCATAATAAGCAGCGCGAAGAAGACGGGAAGGGTTGCAATAGTACACGAGGCGTCACTAAGTTTCGGAGTAGGGGCGGAGATAGCGGCAAGAATAGCAGACAAGGCAATATTCGAGCTTAAAGCGCCAATCATCAGGGTGGGTTCGGCAAGCCTGCCATACCCGTTTCCCGGCTATGAGAATTATTATGTGCCGAACGAGATAAAGATAGCAAAGGCACTGGACAGGCTCATGAGTTCATGATTGCATGAAAGAATTGAAATTTGTAGATGTAGGGGAAGGAATAACTGAGGGTCAGGTAAGGGAATTCCTTGTGAACGATATGCAAGAGGTCAGGGAAGACCAGCCTATCGTGAAAGTCGAAACCGACAAAGCCATAGTCGATGTTCCGTCTCCGATATCAGGGATCATAAAAATAAAGGCTCCGCCAGGATCCAAAGTAAATGTCGGAGACATAATAGCTTATATAGGCACCAAAGACGAAATAGCCGCAATCGGGATCGCAGGCAAGCCGCCATCCGCGCGTACCACTATATCTGGCAACCGGGAAGATACAACGCCAATGACAACTGTCCTGCAGCGATCTGCTTCTGAACCAGACAAAGAAAAGTCTCATGAGATACTTGCGACTCCGTCAGTAAGAAAGCTTGCGAGGGAATTGGGGGTCGATATTTCAGGAGTAAGTGGGACAGGACCCAACGGCAGGATTGTTGAAAATGATGTCAAATCAGCTGCAACTTCAAGGCAGCAGAAACCTGCACCGCTTCCTAAATTCTCAGAAATTCTGGAAGAACAGCATAGCGATGAGATAGAACGGATTTCCATGTCCATGACCCGGAAGACAATAGCCAAAAACATGGAGCTTTCATGGACGATACCGCGGGCGACCCACGGCGAAATGATAGACGCAACCAAACTTTTCGAGATAGTCGAGAGGATAAAACCGGAGATGCAGTCGAAAGGAATAAAGCTCACTTTTCTCCCATTTATCGTCAAAGCCGTAGCCGAGGCATTAAAGGAAAACCCCAGATTCAATTCAAGCTATGACAAGGAAAAAGGAGAAATCATAATAAAAAAATATTTCAACATAGGGCTTGCAGCCGAGGGCCCTGACGGCCTCAAGGTAGTGGTGGTGAAGGGGGCAGACAGGAAACCCATAATCGAGATTGCCAGGGAGATACAGGAATTGGGGCAGAAAGTCAAAGACCAGAAAATATCAATAGACGACATGCGCGATTCCACGATAACCATTACCAATATAGGAAGCCTCGGCGGGGGATACATGGCAGTGCCAATGATAAATTATCCAGAGGTGGCAATAATCGGTGCCATGCGGATGAAAGACATGCCCTGGGTAGCCGGCGGAAATATAGTGATACGCAAAATAATGCCGATGTCGGTGACCTTCGATCACAGGGTTGTTGACGGAGCTGATGCCGTAGTCTTTATGAACCTAATCAAAAAATATTTAGAAGATCCCGACTTCCTGGAAATGCTCTGACTCTTCAGGTTTCAGACACTCCGATTATGCTATCTCTATGCTTGGTTTCAGCGGGAGCGCCCTCTCAGCCCTCTGCGATCCGGATTCGGATTCCCTTTCAACAGATATCTCTGTGCCAAGTACTCCTTCCAGATACTTCTTTGCCTGTGCGTATGTATCAAATTCTTCCTCCTGGGTAAGGCTGTCCCTTGGGACAGATTCAATTTTCGCTATCATGCCGGCTGCATATTTGGATGCCTTTGCCATGTCAATATCTCCCTCTTCTTTTGCTGCTGCCATGACTGCAGGTATCCTGCGCTCTTTAAGTATGATCCCGTTAAGTTTTCTTTTCCAGTCTTCGGCTATGATTATGCGCACTATTCCGTTGCTGTTGCCTGATTTTCTGGAGATGAGCGCACGTATCTCTCTGACGTCGCTTATAATTCCTTCTATCATCTCCTCCTGAAGGTCTATTTTTGGGTTTATCATGGATTCGTCAGCATTTCTCCATCTTTCCAGCGACGCAAAGCTGTCATTGCCAAGCATGTGCCATAATTCTTCTGACACATGCGGTATTATGGGCTGCATCATGAGCGCAATGTTCGACAGGTAATCTTTGATTACTATTCCATTCCTGCCTCCTCTTAGGTTATATTTTTTCAATTCAAGCACTGAGTTATATAATATATTTATAAACGCTTCACGAAGTTCAAGTTTTTCCATGGCTTTTTCAGCAGCATTTATCTTGGAGTTGAGTTTCGAGTACAGCCAGAAATCTATGGGGGTCAGTTCCCCTGTCTCGTAATCCTCAGACGCCTTGCAGAGGTCAAATATGTACTCAAGCCTTTCCTTTATTCCTTTTATTGCATCATAGCTGTAGTCGGAATCGCTTATCAGGTCTGCTCCTGCAACTACCACTGCTCTGAGCGGATCTGCGCCGTTTTCCGCAAGCGCATCTATCAGTGGAGTTATGTTGCCCAGACTCTTGCTCATTTTTTCTCCTTCGCTAAGCACCACTCCACTGACAACTATCTGTTTCGGCCAGTTTTTTTTGCCGAATATGGCAATGTGGTTGTAAATGTGCATTGTCAAGTGATTAAATATCAGGTCAGGACCCGAATGCCTGGATGTTTCAGTATACCAGTACTCAAATGATTCCCTTGCCTTCTGCAACACTGCGAAGTCTATTCCTGTAGTCTTCGACAGTGTATCAGAATCTCCTTTTCCAAGGAATACAAAATCGAAAAATTCCGGCTTTAGTTTCACAGGATCCAGCCTGCCAATTATATCCGATATGGTATAGAATGCAGTATATATTGTCGAATCCGATAAGGATTCTATTATCTTTTCAGGATCTAGTGGAAACTTGGTTCCAAGCCCCTGCGACCTGGCAACTGCCCTCAAGTCTATCCAGTCTACTGCCGAATCAAGAGCGTTCCTTATTTTTTCCGGAAGTATTTTCATCTCTGCAAGATAATCCTTGGTCATTTTCTTCCATTCCGGATTTCCATAATTTATAAACCACTGATTATCTACAACTTTCACCACTACGGAATATCCGCATCTGCAGAACACTTCTGATTTGTTAGTAAGTACATAAATGTCAATTGCACTGCTCTCGGATTTGAGTCTATCCGATATTGCCTTCCTGGCCTCCGTTTCGCCCATGCCTTCAAATCCCTTGACTATCATCTTCCCCCATCTGGATTCCTCTTTGTATTCCATTTTGGTTGCGAGTTCTATTACGTCATCAGATGAGGAGCGGCTCGCCCCC
>JAJZIZ010000028.1 GCA_021846005.1 Microcaldota archaeon | reverse complement strand
TGAAAGTCTATGAGGTGGATGCAAGGAACACATCCAAAGAATGCAGTGATTGTGGCAGTATAAAGGAGATGCCACTTTCTCAAAGAGAATACATCTGCGACAGATGCGGTCTGCGGTTGGACAGGGACATAAACGCATCAATAAACATACTCAAAAGAGCTACCCTCGGACAGAGGGAAAGTCACGCTCAGGGAGAGAACGTAAGACCTCAACAGGAGGCAATTCCCGAAGAACTGAGAACATACCTTGCAAACACAGGGGAAGCTCTCAACCTTTAGTTGAGAGAGGATGTCACATGGGGACGATGATGAGTGCCTTGCGCTCACCCCTAAAACTGAGGCCTATAAAGGAACAAAAATTGATCCTGAACTAACGGAGAGATTCAGAATTGCAACATCAAAGGTCGCAGGTGTACTTGACCCGGAGATAACTGATGTCTTCCAAAAGGTTCTCAGAGCGATAACAGAATAAACATATAATAAATATAAATCTCAGTTCTCCAAAGAAGTTCTTAGAATTGAGGAGACGTAAATAGCGGTGTTGGATTCACATCTGCGGAAAACTCCAGAAATCATATCTGGAAACAGAATATTTCGTACGCACGAGAAGGTTTTAACCCTCCATGTGGTTTCCACGCCTTCTTCGGAGAAAGCCTCCGCCTAGACAAAAAACTATATATCTTAAATGCTACTATCTATTGTTGGTGTAAACCTCTATTGTAAAAATTGCGTGTTCATATGGTAAAAATACTTGTTACTGGGACTCCAGGTTCTGGAAAATCTACAGTTCTTGAAGGAGTGAAAGTAATTAAGATAATAGGATTTGCCGACGAAATGCTTAAATTATCCTCAACTAACGGCGTCACGGACAGGGACAGGCTGAGATATATGACCTACGAGGAAATAGCCTCGATAAGAAAATCAGTAATAGAGAACACCATAAACAAAATGGATGAAGACCTTCTCATAGACACCCATCTTACCGTCAAGAAAAAAACGCGTTATGTTCCTGGATTTTCAAGGTCAGACCTTGATATGATGAAAGACCTCAAGGGCATAATATATATAGATGCACATGCAAACGATATAATGTTCAGGAGGCTTACCGACAAGACGAGATCCCGCGAGGACGAGCCAGAAGAGGAAATCCATGAACAAAGGCGAATAAATATTTCTATCGCCTCATATTATGCCGCTCATCTTAACCTGCCTCTTTACATAGTAAAAAACAGGCAGAATCAGGTAGAGACTGCAATAAAAGATCTTGAAGACGCAATAAAAGAAATAATTGGAAAGAGTGTTTGAATGATTCCGCTGCAGATAGAAATAATAGGCCTCGCAATAGCGTATTCAGTACTTTTGATACTTCTCCAAAGGCTTCTGATAGACGTTGACAGGATGTACGAGCTGAGGGCGCACATGAACAAGCACCAAAAGCATCTTATGGAGCTTACCAAGCAGAATGCAAGCAAGGAGACCATAGCTGAGAAACAGAAGGAGCTCATAGCTGTAAGCTCCGAGAGCATGAAGATGCAGATGAAGCCGATGATAGTCACATTGCCACTATACGCAGTGCTCTACTATCTGGTGCTTCCAAAGTACTTCAGCAATGTGCCAAATTTCCATATATTCTCAATAACACTGAACTATGGCCTTGCATTCATAGTATTCTCGCTGATACTGACGATGGTCCTCCAGCAGCTTATAGCTTTCTACGACAGGAGGCGCCTGAAGCACAAATACAACTTCGGCCTCATGCAGTCTTCATTCAAGGAGGAAAAGGAAACGCAAGAATGATATTCAAGGTGTTAAATTGCCAAAACCTATGCAGAGATCAAGAAGCATGAGAAGGCTCGACAGGGTCACGCCCACGGGCAGACACGTAGTGCACTATACAAGAAGGAAGAATTCGATGCCGCATTGCAGTATATGCGAGAAGGAGCTGAGCGGAATATCCATCAAGAAGAACGCCAAAGGCAAGAGCCTTAAGACCAATTCCAGGATATTCGGCGGAGTTCTGTGCGGTACATGTGCTTCGGAAGTCGTCAAGTACGCAAGCAGAATCGAGCATGGAGAGATGAAAATGAGCGATGTAAGCGTGAAACAGAGAGCCTATATTCTCCAGATGGTCTCTCACTAAGACTGTTGGCCGCTGTCACAGTTTCAGCGCTTCTTTTTTCCAGCAGCTTCAGGCTTCAGCTTAAGCTCTGGCATGTAGCTAAGGAAAGAGAGCAGGTACAATGCGATTATTATTACAATACCCAGGAGCACAGCAATTATCTTGTTCTGTGCGACTATGATTCCAAAAATCGCAAACAAGACACCTAGTATCAAGTATGTCCTCTGCCTTGACTTGTATCTCTTCCTGTACTTTTTGTATTTGTCATAACAGTCGCCGCATATGACTATCCTGTTGTTCTTATTGGGTGTCTTAAGCACCTTCCTGTTAAACCATCTGATGGTTCTAATTACGTCATCCTCTTCTATCTCTATGCCTTCCTTTTTCTTCCCGCATATCATGCAGTAACTAATTCTTTTTTCCACTCAATCAACCTCGAGCTTTACCAGCCTGCCGAAAGTGCTTTTTATTCTTTCCTCATCAAGGACATTGAAGACTTCCGCTATTGTGGTATCATCGATTCCTATCCTTCTCAAAATGTTGTTTATGTCATACTGCCTCAATCCAAGCTTCTCAAGCATGTCTACAAAAAATATCACATTGACGTGCCTGTGCATCTTGTTCAGTTTGTTGACCAGCTCTTCAGCGGCGCCTTCTCCTATTCCGAGTGCCGTAAGCATTTTTTTAAGATCTATTCTGCTGACGTTGAAACTTCCCGGCATTCAGCCACCCGACTCTCTTTGGATGTGTGAGAACACCCTTGTTATTATCATGTCCGAAAAGCCTATATCCCTGAGAAATGCGACTATGACGTCCTTGCCTATGTTCTCGCCAACCAGTATCTCAACGAATTTCCCTATGTCTGCTTTCCTTTCCTGCGAGCCCATCTCCTTGAATATCGCCATGTAGCTTTCAGGGTTCAGCCCGTTTTCAACTAATTTCGAATCAAGCGTTATTCTGTCGAATACAAACTCCTTTTTGATCTCCTTGTCTGCAAGCTCATTAGGTTCAAGGAGACTCTCTATCGTTATGGTGTACATCTCCAGAGGAAGTTCTCCAACTATGCGTTCCAGAAGGAATACATTGGGGAACTTTACCGATGTATTGAAAGACATGTCCACTGCGGCCTGTCCTACTCCGAGCTTTCCTATTTCTGATCTCATGAAATCTGAAAAGTTCAATGACCCCTGAAGGTACTGCATGAACTTTTCGAATTTTATCCTGAGCATTATGGTAGTGCCAACGTTTGAGAATATTGCTTCATTGATATCGGTCGGATTTTGCGAGGCGACTATCAATCCGAAAGAATATTTTCTGCCTTCCCTTATGATGGTTACAGCGTCGCTTCTCTCGTCGCTTGCAATCTTCCATGCCTCGTCAAGGGTGACAATCGTTCTGAGTCCCGCCTTAGAGCTCCAGGACTCCATCCTCATCTTCTCCTTAAGTGTCTGCAATATGAAAAGCGCAGCAAGAGCCCTGAATCTTTCGTCAGGAAGGCTCGAAAGGTCAAGGTCTACAAGGCCCGAAGTCGTAAGTTTTCCTATATCTATGGTGCTCTTCCTGGCGAAATAATCCTCTCCGGGCCTGGAAAACTGCCTTAGCCTGTATATTGCATTTTCAAGCTCCGCGGGATAAGCGTATGTGCCTTCCGTCTGTTTTTCTTCCAATAAGCTTACCACATCCTTGAGCGTAGGCGCCTCCTTTCCTTCAGCCGGCGTTTCTGCTATATTAAAGCCAAAATTCACATATGCCTGTTCAACGGCCTCTGCAGTCAGCCTCCTCTGTTCCGGATATTCTCCTATATCTGTAAGAATATCAAGAGAGTTCATTATCTGCTTTGTCCTGTCAAGTGGTCTCATTCCTGAAAGGTCCATTATGTTCATATAGTCTCCTTTGGAGAAGGAGATCACTTTGCCGCCGCTCTGCTTTACCCAGGAAATATACTCCCCTGCCCAGTCTATTATAATTGCATTTGTGTTCCAGACATAGCTTGCTCTGCTCAGAAATGTTTTGACGAAAAAACTTTTTCCCGAACCTGTTATTCCAACTACGCTTATATGCGGGTTTGTAAGGGCGGAGAAAGTCCATGTGAAAGGGACTCCAAGTAATTTTGTTATCCCAACAAATATCGAATCTGTCGGGTCATTAAGGAGGAATTCATACGGTGGTTCCGGTGGCCTGCTAAGAAAGGTTCTCTTGGCAAGCTCATTTGTCATTATATTCTGTATGCGCAGAAGTCCCATGTTAACTTCTTAGGAAAAATAAATCTAAAAGCCCTCTTGCCTAGGCAAGAGGGCCTCTAAGACAAATCAAGGCGCAGTGTATCCGGATTCCCATGAGTTGGTGTATACTATTGCTGTAGATACTCCAGCCTGCTGGTTTCCTGAATAGTCGTTGGCATTGCCATTCAACTCCCACCATCCGACTAGGTTGTTGGTCAGCTGAGGAACAACTCCTATTCCAGAGTGGTACATTGCAGTTATTTCTGCAGGCGCCAAAGAGGCGTTGTAGTACTGTACGTTTGATATCATGCCATTGAAGGTATCTCCTCCGGCTCCGTCTATGCTTCCTATGTATATGTTGCTGCCTGAGCCTATAGAACCTGCATTGCCATCGGTCTGCGCTCCGTCGATGTATACTGCTGTTGAGACGCCATTATATGTTACTGCAACAAAGCTCCATGTATTATACAGGCTTGTGACTGAGCTTACCCCTGCCACTCCATTAACTCCGAATGTGGAGCCTGAAAATCCTATGTAGTTACCAGTGGAGCCGAAAGAAAAGACCCCAGAGCTTCCTTGAGGGTTTTTTGGGAACATCCAGAACATGACTGTCCAATCAGGAGATGTAGGCACTCCTGTAATCAGCACGTTTCCATTTGTCAAAGGCGAAAATTCTGCGACAGCCTGTGGCTCTCCATTTGTGCACGTACCCTGCGCCGTAGCGTGTGCCGAGGTTCCAGGACCATAAGGCCTATAGATCTGGCAGGCTCCAGGTCCTACTTTCGGGGTAAGGAATCCTGAATTAAAGAATCCCAGTCCGAACAAGGCACCAAGCACTACTGCAATTATAAGTATTGCCCATCCGTATGTCATAAGGTACTCCATTGCACTTTGGAGTTTGAATTTTCCCATATAATCCGATTATATTAGAAAGGAAGGCTTTATAAATTTTTACCCTATTGTCCTCAAATGGCCTTCTTATACTCGTTTGCCTTAATCCTTAGTAATATTATTATAATGCATTGTGACAGGTATATCCCGGAGATAATATGGAAGCATATTGTGTTAAATGCAAGGAAAAGAAGGAAATGAAGAGCGCAAAGGAAGTAACCATGAAGAATGGCAAGAAAGCCATGACCGGTTCATGTGAAACCTGCGGCACTAAGATGTTCAAGATAGGAGGGAAGTAATCTGCAGGAGCCTCTGGGCGCATGAAAAGCTATTTACCCAGGCGCATATTTTGCATACTGCCACATGGCAGTTAGCTTCCCCCGACCACTGTTTATTTGAATATTATTTTTCTTTCAGCAATATCAATCCTGAAACAAATCAAGATTGGTGTATTGCAATTACTTCTATCTTAAACACCAGTGTTTTTCCTGCCAATGGCGAATTGAAGTCTACTGTTACATTGTCTGAGCCTACTGCTGTTATGACTCCGTGCTCCTGCAGGCCGTTTACAATTCTAGTCACTCCTGTCCCAACGGTTATATTTTTGGTGCTATTGACGCCAAACACATTCGCTGGCACAGTCATTATGCGTGAAGCATTCACATAACCATAGCCTTCCTGCGGTGGTATGGTTATTGTCTTATTCTGGTCAAGTTGCATGCCTATGACGCCCTGGTCAAAACCAGATATCAGCTGGTTTGCGCCTACTGTGAAATTAAGCGGCGTTTGCCCGAAATTGGAACTGAACACTGTGCCGTTGGTAAAGCTTCCTGTATAGTATACGCTTACCGTGTCACCTGCCTTGACTGTCTGCCCAGTGCTAAGCAAGACTGCCGCCGCAACCAATACCATTGCTGCTATTACTACCACTGCTATTGCGATATATCTGCCGAATTTCATCTAAAAACCTCTGATCGTAAATTATCTTTGAGCATAGGGTCCTGTGCCATATAATGGTAAGAATCCCCTGTCTTCAGTTATAATACAGAATCAAAATTATTATATAACTTCTTTTCACTCGGTCTCGTAGTCCAATAGTTCCACGTCCATCTTTTCAAAACCGCTGTCATGTCCTACTATCATTGCTTCATACTCTTTGGAAGCGGCAGCTACAAGCGCATTTGCAAGAGGCACCTGCAAATTCTTGTACTTCTCAGCCCTAAGGGTAAGTTCCGCGTCTATCTTCACCAGCTTTAGCCTGGAGAGAAGTATCGCCTCTATCCTTTCGTTCGCAAGCGAAACGTCCTTTTTTGCGTATAAGTAGTAAAGTTCCGTGAGGGTTATGGGGCTTATGTATCCTTCCGCTTTCTTTTCCTCAATCTTCGCAAACAGCTTCGCAATCTTCTCCGCGCCTTTCTCATTGCTGAAAAAAGCCACAAACGCAGTTGTATCAAATATATAGTTCATTCGCGTCGCCACTTCTTTTTACAGATCCCCTGTTCCATTCCTCCCTGAGCTTTCTCAACGAGAGAGAAGTTATACCCAGCTTCTTGTCGACTCCGCGCAGGTCGGAGAACGGCACTACGGGCCTTATTATTATCTCCCCGTTAGATTCCCTGAATACAAGTATATTTTTATTGGAAAGCTTCAGTTTCTTTCTGAGGCTTTCTGGTATTGTTACTTCCCCGTTTAAAGACATTTTTGCTGTTTCTATAGGCATTTATAACACATGTAATGAAAGAAATGATAAATATAAATTATTACTGCCAATTGGGTCATTCATTTTACGACCCATCGCCGCCTGCAGGCAACATTTCTTTATTATATTCTCGTGCAGTTAAAAGCTAAACAAAAAAGAAAGTAGAAGCAAGCTTGATTATTTTCCTTTGAGTGTTTTGTAAACTTCTCAAAAGTTTATTAGGATTTAGTTGCGGTGCGCTCACAGGTCGCTTGCGCTCCCTGTCTACACGCCTGCCCTATCAAAGCCATGTGCTGTGGCCATTCCAAGCGCCTCGTCTTGGATGCGGTTTTGCCCTCGTGTATTAAGATTGATTTAAACATAGATTAATTTAAGTCTTACTAAAATTGAATTAAGATTTAATTTTAGTAGAAATATATTTATATTAGATAGGATTAAAGAGTATTATGTATGTTGAAAGAGCCATCAAAGAACGGTTTCTTAAAGCCTCCAGGCTCAACAATGTTGTTTTCATAGTCGGGCCAAGGCAGTCTGGCAAAACGACATTCTTGAGGGAGCAGGGACAGGGCTTGGCATCATATGTACTTTTCGATGATCCAGATGCCAGGGAGCTGTTTGACAAGGATGTAAAGGCTTTTGAAAATCAATACCTTCAAAACGGCAAACCAACCATATTGGATGAGATACAGTATGCAAAAGAAGCCGGAAGCAAGTTGAAATATCTTGCAGACACCGGCCGGAAACTATGGATAACCTCGTCTTCTCAGACAATGCTTGGGAAAGAGGTGATCGGCTGGCTGGTAGGCAGAGCTAGCATACTTACCTTATATCAGTTTTCATTTGAAGAGTTCCTTGCCGCAAAAAATCAAAGAGAAACAACCGAAACGATTATCCTGAGGCTTGTAGACGAGCATATGCGGTATGGCGGCTATCCGAAAATAGTACTGGAAGCCGAGAAGGACAATAAGGAGATGCTGCTAAAGGATCTTTACCAGACAATGGTGTTTCGGGACGTTGCAAGAATGTTTAATATTGAGGATTTAGGTGCTGTTGAACGGCTGGCAGTCTATCTGTCTCATCGTGTTGGAGATATGCTTGTCTATAACAAGATATGCTCTGATTTATCTCTGTCGTTTCAATCAGTCAAAAAATACATTGATGCGATGGAGAAAAGTTATATCATTAAACGGGTATCACCTTTCTACAAGAACAAATTAAACGAGATAATAAAGCAGCCGAAGCTTTACTTCATTGATACCGGGCTAAGAAATGCAATTGCAAATGATTTTGCCTTAAGGATAGAAAGCAGGGGCAAACTCTTCGAAAATTATGTATTCTCGGAATTAATAAAAGCAGGTATAGAAT
>JAJZIZ010000027.1 GCA_021846005.1 Microcaldota archaeon | reverse complement strand
AGTGCAATACTGGCTTCATGCCCCATGATAGATTACCATCTTGGCGGAGCCATAACATCTTATTCAAATTTCACCCTGTACAACAGGACCACCTCAAAATCCACGATTGTGCCTGATTATGTGATAGGAAAGAATGAGACTTTCGGAAACATGTCCATTGGAATGCTTAACGCAGAAGAATACGTAAGCAATGTCCTAATGCAGCAGGGAAACGGCTACAACAATGTTCTGTTCTACAATAGGACACATTATGCGATCATAACGCCTGCAAATACGCCAGGAAACCTTGCAAGCATGCTTAACATAACGTTCTCTCCGAAGACATACAACGCGCTGGAGAATTCCACTATTAGATTTACTATGCACGTAAACCCGAAAAATTCTTATAATGGAACATATATGGTTAGAATAGACGGTCCGTGCCTTGGCGGAATAGGCCCGATACTGGTAACAATAGGAAGCACGCCGTTTGAAGGCAATATAATTCAGCCGGCTTCAATTTATTCTTAATTGGTGTGGTTTATGAAAAACGAAAATAATCTGTCGTATCTGATCGTATTCCTGCTCGGGGCGATCATAGTGATGCAGTTTTTGGTAGTAGGCGGCATGCGCCTTCCTAATCAGCAGACAGTTGTGGTCTTGAATAGAAGCCAGGCACAGCAAAACAATGCAGGCTACATAACATTGACTGCGAGCGGAAGCGCGAGGGGGGTTCCAGAGTCAGGCATGCTCAGCGTGGCAGTTGACGGAAAAGGAAGCACTGCATATGCGGCCACATACAATCTCAGCCGTGGAGTTTCGCAGCTCAACGCAACAATACTGAAATACATAGATGGAAATCTGAGCAATATAGCCACCACATCATACAACCTGTACAACCAAAGCGATTATTACTACACATCCTACAACGGATACGTGGCAAGTGAACGCTTCGGCATAACTATACCTAACATAAACAACGCTAGTGCAGTGCTTGGAAGCCTTTCCTCAATCAACGGAGTCTCAGTAAGCGGGCTCGCACAGCAATTCTCCAAAACACAGCTCGCATCATTGAGAACAATAGCATTGCAGAGGGCATTGTCAAATGCAAGCGAGCAGGCACAGGAATTGCTCCCTGGAAGGACTCTTGTGGCAAAAAATATATCGGTGAACTACTATAACCCAATAGTCGTGCCATTTGCATTGTCAGCAGTGCCTACAGCAAGCAGCGGCGCAACGAATCCGCGCCCTGGGTATTTCACAGGCATGCAGACAGTTACCGGAAGCGTAAGCGTAGTCTTCGCCTATAATTATAGCTGACGCATAGTGATCAGGCAAGGATAACGCAGAACATGCCAAAACAAGACTACTGAGAAGGAGTTCGCAGGCTAGGACAGATGCTTCTGATAAAGCATTTCCTTCAGCATTACGCTGTATTGGGCCCATGTCTTGACAGGAATCTCTAGCTTCTTCGAGGCATATGCAAGGGCTTCTGAGAAAGTATTGAATTCTGTAGGAATTCCCTTGAGCGCATCTCTTACGTGCTCCCTCACATTCCATACGCCTACAGGCATTATGTAACCGGAATGCACCTCCCTGAGTATCAGTACTTTTGCCTGGGCATTCAATTTTTCCAGAAGTTCGCTGACCGCAAGCCTGGCTGCATAATAACAGCCACCTATTTCCGCATAGGTTTTCCTGCCTCCGAAAGGCTCGTAAGATGAGCCTATGTCTATTTGGCTTGAATTTGTATTCCAAGTAGTATTGGGGTACCACGCCTCCATTGATTCATATTCCCACTGGCCTGGGGAAAAGATTATGATCCACCGGTTGTCAAGCGCTGTTTTCTCATATATCCTGACAGAGTCAATGGTTCCCATCTGCTTTATCTCTGAAAGCTTGTGCTTGGAGAGGGTATCGTCCGTTGCGGTTATGCTCCACCGCGTAGGCACAAAACGCCTTGCGCTGCCTCTGCCGAGAAGGCCTGCCGCCAGGGCTTTCTGTATCTTTGAAACGGGTATTCCCTTATCATAAAGTTCTATTATTGCATTGGTGGCAGTCATGGAGGTATCAGAATATGCCGCCTCTACATGCTGCTCTGCCTTCATGTTTCCCATCTGTATGTTTGCAAGAGGTGCACTGGGACCAAAAGGCTGGCTGTTCTCATTGAAACTCATCTTTAATGATGGGGCGTGCTTCAGCTTCAGATCTATGCTGGTAAACTTGTCAGCCAACGCAATCTCTTTCACAGCTTCCTCAATTCTACCCTTGTCCACATTTGTAACCTTGGTGCGGTACATGCCCCTCACCAGAGAAGATCTTAGCTCCACTATCTCAGGTATTGATTTGCCTACCCAGCGTTCAGGGGTTCCCATAATCTCCGTGTCACCAAGAGTCGGCGGGACCATTGGGCCTATGAAAACATCAGGATAACCTATCCGTCCTATGAAAAGGTCTGGCGGAGAGGAGCCGTAAATTTCATTGCTTTTTATCATGTCTATTGTCTTGAACTTATAGAACCTCTTGAGGAAGTGCGGGTTCCTCATGTTCTCGTATACCGAGTAATCTTTCCTTATCGAAAAATTGTTCAGAGCAAG
This sequence comes from Microcaldota archaeon, assembly GCA_021846005.1. GTDB lineage: Archaea > Micrarchaeota > Micrarchaeia > Micrarchaeales > CABMGC01 > JAJZIZ01. Next base: position 6,561 of record JAJZIZ010000027.1, on the reverse strand, counting down.
ACCACTATGGATATGCTTGCAAGGAATTTATAACTGTGCATAAACCATGTATGCGATATCGAAATCTTTGTTTTCATTTGACTACTTCGGATAGAAGACCGTACGCTTTCAATGTTTCGTCTCTGCGTATAACCAGAATATTCTCAGTGTAGCAGGATATCAGTTCAATTATATTTATCCCGTACTCTGCAAAAAGAGAGGTTACAAAGGCCATGACCCCGGAAACGTTTTCGACATTTTCTTCCGAATGGATATTTATTGCAGAACAATTCTCATATTTCTTTATTATGTTTCCTTTTATCCTGGCTTTTTTAAGAATATTGCTGTCGACTAGATAAATGTAATAATCATCTATCTTTATCTTTGCCCTGTTGTGGATGTCTATCTCCTTGTCCATCACCAAAATAGATATTCCGTCAAGAATCGTGATTTTGTTTCCTTTTAGCACTGATAAGGCTCTCTGTTCTATGCTCTGCCTAGCTTTCCATATGTGCTGTGCGTAGCGTCTTACGGCTGCCTTTACCGCATGATAATCCTTTAATTTGAGGTCTTTTTGTATGAGCCTTGAGAGCGCACTTAGGTTTACAATGCCTGTTTCCAGCGCTTCCAGCATATATGGCTTGTTTTTCAGGTACATCCTTACAATGTTAGCCGTAGACATGCACATTTTTAGAACGGCGGTTTATTTATAATTTTGTATCATTTGATACAATAAAACGCAATTTTGCATCATATCTGACTTAATGTTTATATACAAACCATGCAATAATACACATATGCAGACCTTGAAAAAACCAATGACAGACAGTCTAACTCTTAGAATGGCGGAAAAGAGGGATATACCAGAGATAGTAAACCTGATAAATGGGGAAGGCTGCAGAACGGGAGCAGTTCTGCAGGTAAATTCACAAGAGATTGAAGGATGGGTTAGTGAACGCAGATCTGCAGTTGCGATTGATGTCTCAGGCAATATTGTGGCCCACCAGGGGGCTTTCCGTTGGCCTGGATGCGGAATGTTTGAACTCAGATCGGCAGTAGTCGAACCGAAATTAAGAGGTAACGGAATTAATTTTTCGATGAAGAAGCTAGTGATAGATGAGATAGCTAAAGGACAGAATACGGCTACTTTTATCGCCCTCAAGAATAGTGCATCGGGTGGCACCGGAATACTTTTTGCTTTGGGATTTGAAAAGATGCCAGACTCTGAGATACCCGATGAGGTTTTGGATCTGGACAAAGGACAGCAGTGGAAAGCATATAAATTGATTAAGACCTGCCTAAGATAGGGTTATGCTTTGGAAGAGATTGCAAAGGTATTCTGCGACCTTGTTTCAATACCGTCTCCTAGCGGATCGGAGCTTAATACTGCACGATACATAAAAAAATACCTGGAAAAGATGGGACTTGAGCCTTACTTCGACAATACAGGAAAATACAATCAGAGCAATTCAGGAAACCTTATAGTCAAAATCAAAGGAAGCGGCAAGAGATTGCTTTTCGTGGCACATATGGACACAGTAGAAGACGGAGATGTGGGAGTGAAACCAATAGTTGACGGAGAGACAGTCAGAAGCGACGGCAATACAATACTGGGGGCGGACAATAAGGCAGGGGTAGCCGCTTTGCTTTGTGCTTTGAAGCTTGCTTCAAAGAAAAAGGAGAGAAACGGCATAATCGCGGTTTTTTCCACAAGGGAGGAAAAGGGAGTCATGGGGGTTGGATACCTGAAATTAAGAAGGGAAGTGGATTTTGGATTTATAATCGACGGCTCGGGTATACCGGGAGGTTTTGTAGATAAGACAATAGGGTATCTTCTTTTTAGCATTGATATTTACGGAAAGGCCGCGCATGCCGCGGTAGACCCGGAAAAAGGAATAAATGCGGTAAAAACAGCAGGGGAAATACTTTCCAAATTGAAGATAGGCAGGGATAGATATGGAAACACCATGAACATAGGCACCATATCCGGAGGCCAGCGAGTGAATGTTGTCCCTGACCATGTAGTCATGAATGGTGAAATCAGAAGCTATGTGGAAAAACAGATGCACGGGAAGCTTGCTGAAACAGAGAAGATAGTAAAAAGGATATGCAAAAAACATAAGGCAAAATACAGGATTAGAATAGACAGAAAGGAATTGATGGCGCCATTTGTTTCGAAGAACAAGAAGATAATTAACTATGCGAGGAAGGCTTCGGAGAAGGCTGGGACAGAATTTTCAGTTTCCACAATAAGCGGAACGACGGAGGCAAATGTTCTTGCGGCCAAAGGATACGATCTGCTGGGAATATCACGAGGAGGGGAGCTGCCGCATTCAAAGGAAGAATCAATAAAGATAAAAGATATGAAGACCTTGAGCAAGGTGCTTTTAGCACTGATGGACACTGGTAGCTGAGTTTCATTTTGAAGATTCGCATGGAGGGATAATTAATGGAAATATCAGTAAGGCTGAGTAGGATAAAGGACCTTGAAGATATAAGAGATCTGATAAACAAAGAGCACGAAAAGTCCAACGCCGTAATGGAAGTCAGCAAGGAGAACGTGGAAAAATGGATAAGGAACAGGAATTCGGTTGTTGCGGTGGCAGAGGGCAGGATTGTTGGCCATGAGGCACTCGATATCTGGCCTGAGTCAAAATGGCTGGAATTGCGTTCTGCAGTAGTATTGGAAGAGTTCAGATGCAGGGGTATAGCCTACAAAATGACTAAAATGCTTGTAGACCGCTTTGTAAAAAAGAACCCTAAAACAATCTTTGTTGCCATAAAAAACAAGACGGAGAAGGGAAACGGCATACTTGTTGAGATGGGATTCCATGAAATAGGCCTTGGCGAGGTGCCGCAGGAGCTTTTTACAATAAGAAGCCACAGTGAAAGAAGGGCATTCAAGCTTGAGACAAAGTAATAAATTTGCCAGCGTGAGAGTATATGCGGGTGTGACTCTGAACAGACATGATTTTGGAAAACCTTGCGCGTTTCTATGCTCTTCTGAAAAAAAGATTTCCTGGATATTAGAAAAGGCAGCTGATTTCGATGAGAAGAGATTCGTGCTCTTGCTCAAGAGGGACGAAAAACTGATTGGAAGGCTGATACCTGCATATATCAATGCCAAGATCCGAAATGAGGATAATGAAATGCGAGCCAAGTCCTTGCCCATGGAGATGCTGCTTTTTGTTTCTGGTACCATGAAGACTGACAAGGCAATAAAGGAAAACGGAGCTTCAGACAACAATATGTTCATTGCGTTTACAGACGATAGAGAGAAATTTAGCAGTTTTGCCTTGAAAAACAGCATTAGGAGAATAAAGGAATACAGGCTTCATTTTTCCAAGGATATTGCAGAAGACGTAGCATCGGTAGGATTTCTTGAGGCATACTAAATTTATGCCGAAACGTCATCAAGCATAAATTCGGAATTTAGGATTTCATAAACTTTCTCGGCCTTTTTCCTGCCTATTTTTTCCACTTCCATCAATTCGTCAGTAGTCGCCATTGCAACATTTTTAAGCGTCTTGAAGTGGTTCATCAGGCTTTTCGCGATGGTTGGCCCTATCCCAGGCATGGAACCCAGAATAAAAAGCTGCCATTGATACGTGCTTGATGCTTTTTTATGGCCGGTGAGCCTGGGTTCTCGGTTGTCCTTGACCTGTTCCCTGTCGGCGAGCCTGTTTAATATGTATGCGGTCTCTTCCCCTGAAGACGAAAATAATATCTGTATGCCGAATTCCGAATGGAGCTTCAGTATCGCCCCGAGTATAATGTTTCTTCCCATGGACCTTTCGCTGCCGTCATTCTCGATTATGATTATGGCTTTCTCAAAGCTTTCGCTCAGCCTTTTTGCCTGTTCGAAAAGCCTTGAGTCGGTTATGGAATTCTCGAAATCGCGCTCTGTCTTTCTTTCTGCGCACATCCTGTCCGAAAGAATATAATCGCCCACGGGAAGCTGCGCAAATGAGAGATCGACCCCATTCCTGTTCAAAAACCCCAGTAACTCAGGATTCCTTTCCCTGTTGTCCACTATTATCCTGATTTGCTGCATATGCCGCACTTTGGGTCAATACATGAGTTTCTGCTCCTTGTTTTTTATCTCAGATTTGAGGTTTTCTAGAAATTCATCTATCTTTACTCCGAATTTCTGGTTAGGCTTTGTGCTTTGCCCGTCGCCCCTGCACCTTACGGTTATAGTCCCGGCCTCTTCTTCCTTTTTGCCGAGTATTATCATGTAGGGTATTTTCTGCATTATTGCTTCTCGAAGCTTGTTCTCCATGGTCTTGTCGCTTGAATCGATGGATACCCTTATCTTTGCGGATTTGAGCTTTGAATAGATATCCTTGGCATATTGGTTTGTATGCTCCGATATCGGAATTATTCTTGCCTGCACCGGCGCCAGCCACGTAGGGAACCTGCCCTGATGGTGCTCGGTTATTATGGCTATGAAACGCTCCAAGCTTCCGAATATGGCTTTGTGGATTATGACTGGGCGCTCGAGACGTCCGTCCTCAGCCGCGTATTCCAGATCAAAACGCAATGGCTGCTGATAGTCTACTTGTATGGTTCCCAGCTGCCAGGATCTGCCCATTGAATCTATCACATCAAAATCGATCTTCGGCCCGTAGAAGGCCCCTTCTTTTTCCTTGATTTTGTAATCCATTGAATTGCTTTCAAGCGCTTTTTTCAGTGAATTTGTGGCCTTTTCCCAGAGATTCTCGTCTCCCATGTGGCTATCAGGCATAGTAGAAAGATTTGCTATGAACCTCAGGCCGAATATGCCATAGGTTTTCTTTGCCATCGAAAGAATCAGGCTTATTTCTTCTTCTGTTTGATCTTCCCTCAGGAAGATGTGTCCGTCATCCTGCATGAGTTCCTGCACGCGGAATAGTCCAGTTAGGGCTCCCGAGACCTCCTTGCGATACAATTTGTCGAATATGGCAGTCCTGAACGGCAGATCCTTATAACTCCAGCTGCGTGATTTGTATATGAGAATGCTTGAGGGGCAGTTCATAGGCTTGAGACCCATTTCCTCGGCCTCCGAATCAAACATGAACATGTTTTCCCGATAATGCTCGTAATGGCCGCTGACATGCCATAATGCAGTATTTGCAACCACAGGCGTGCCTATTTCCTGGAAGGCATTTTCCTCTTCAAGGTTGCGCATGAAGGCTATGAGCTCACGCAGTATAGTGTGCCCGTTGGGGTGCCAGTAGACCATCGATGGCGAAACTTCCTGAAAACTGTAGAGATCCATCCGCTCGCCTATGGTTCGGTGGTCAGTCTCGGGAAGCCCGGACCAGCTGCTCTTGCGCACTATGGAGGTGTTGACGCTTACCGGCCTTACTTTTTTGTATGTCTTTTCGGATTCCTTCTCGTTGGAGTACGACCTGGATTGTTCAGCCAGAGGGTGGCCTTTTATGTCCAGAGTGAGTTTTTTGCTCCACCCGAATGGCGCCCTGAATGTTTCTATGCCGTCAGGGGGATTCCGCCCCATGTATGAAAGTATGTTGAATGCCTCTTCTGGGCTTGCAAGATTGCTGCTGAGATGCGCATATGGATATATGACCAGACGGCTCCGCTGCAGGGTTTCGAGGAATTTTTTGGTATCCGCCATGGCCTTGTCTGCCATTTCCATAGTGTCGCCTTTCTCAATTGAAATTAGGAGAACAAGGGTATTTTCAACAATCTTTTCTTCCTTCGGAACATCATCAAATATCTTGGCTTCTTTCTTTACTGGCATATAAGTTATCTTATTTACGTCAAGCTGCAATATTTTCATGTATAGACCGCGCGGTTGTTGCACCAGATTAGTATTCATTCTAATGAAATATAAACTTATTCCAGAATTGCATGATGGCGCAATGAGTGGCTATTTCCTTAGATAATGATGGCATACGGGACAGTATTCCCTGTTTCCTTGTTCGGCTATATGCTGCATGTTCACATCGCAGTGGCAGAGGCACGGATTGAGCACCCTTTTGCTTGTTGTTTTGGGTGTGCTTGAAGAATTGCCGCCTGACACATAAGAAGAGGAGATGCTGCTTGTTTTTTCCTGTGCTATTTTGTAGTCTCCGGGACATTTGTTGCACATGATTGTTTAGCACAAGTAAAAAATATATTGATTATGCAGCAACGGGAAATCTTTGGCTTTGTGTATCAAGTTTATAAATAAGCTCACTTTCTACACAGAATGGTTACTTTATACACAGAAAGGCTTTAGGCTTACGGAAAAGCTTGAGATGTTTTTGCGGGTATATATGAACCTAAAGGAATTGGGTTTTAAGATTTATAAGGAGAAGCGGGCCTATTTATCTAAAATATCTAGATAGATATTCAGACATGTGTTTTGAATCTAATACATTTATTTTATATTTTTGATTAATAAGTTTTGGAATTTTATCAAAGACCAAACTTTCTTGTGAAACTGAAATGAAAATGGTATCATTAGACACAAAATAAAATTCTGGTAAATTTCTTAAATCGTTTGCTAATTTCTGATATGAATAAATAGCTTCAGCCAAGATTAATAAATCAGTAATTGTCTTGTAGTTAATAAACTTGATGAGTGATTTTGAG
>JAJZIZ010000026.1 GCA_021846005.1 Microcaldota archaeon | reverse complement strand
CACTGTAAGAAATCTCAGGCTGAGCAAGGAAGCCCTAGACACAAGAAGATCCGCAATACGTTGGCTTGCGCTGTCTATGGGGATAATAAATCCAGGAGAATCACGCATGGGGTCCATAGCCGTCCTTGACGCAATGGTATATTTTCAGTTCCTAAAAAAACAAGATCCGACCGTCAGAGAAATGTCAGATTACATAGGCAAGAACTGGAAGCCCATCAACGAAAAAACACTAAGGTATCACCTGTTGCGCATGAAGAAGATGGGCTTTCTGGAAAATGGGGAAGGAAAATTCAGTTTTAAGCACCCGACCGCCGGGGACAGATACGACGCGTACAACTGGTCATTTAGTATCTTCGACTCCTTTTACAAGGAAGTCTCAGCAAAGATAGGCGACGTTGTAAAGGACATGAAAAACAAAAACGCAGTAATATGATTGTGGAATGGAATAGGTAATGGTATGAAGAGAGAAATATACTACTGGATTGTGTTAATAATTGTAATATTGGCAGCAGCGCTTTATGTAAGATTTAATTATCACCCACAAACTTCCGTGATGCTAAACTTTACTTCTGCAGTACCAAATTCTACTATATACCAATACCAGAAAGCAACACTCTCTTTGCAGGTATCAAATCTAGGCCCTACTGTGAGAGATCTCCCAATAAGCATAATAATAAACGGCAATCTGACAAGTGTCTACAACGTATCATTATCACAGGGAAAAGGAACCATAATAGAGATCTCACATACCTTCTCGACTCCTGGCGGATATAATTTCACTGCAGAAGCGGATCCTGCAAAACTATATGATCTGGCAAATAGGAACAAGGCCATCAGCAGCGAAATGATAACTGTCCTCGCTCCTGCAACACCATCGCCGCAGAAACTGCTTCCTGGGAACTCGACTGGCTTCTACCACTCAAACATGACAAGCCTCGGATACGAAATATCTTCCTATATGGATACAAACTACAGCGTGGACCAAATGCAATTATCCAACCTTGTTCTTGTAAACAACTTCATGTATCGCCTTTTCAGAATAGGCGGAAGCTATATAGCGAACTTTTCTTCAGCCGGCTCGGACTACAACGGCTCCAAAGGATATTCCATGTGGTTTGATGGATATCTCGAACCGTCAGTGATAACTGCCGCCGCGCAAGCTGAGAATCTCACCGCAATCAATACAACGGCAGGAAACGAATCTGTAACTATGGTTACGTTATCAGCAAACACAACACTGTGCAGTTGGTATTCCTCCGGATGGATAAAAACTTTCTCATGGCAGGGGAATGCAACATGCGCAGAAAAAATTACAACAGGAATTCATGGCATATCGCAAAACAACACTCTAGGAAAGATACTTGTGGTGCCAAATAACTCAATACAGATAGGGGACTTCTACAAAAGCAGTTCCAAAGGAACAAGATACGGGAAACTGGTAGTTGATAATACAAGTTCCGTGGTCTATTATTCCTTGTGGAAAAATTTCACTGAAAATCACACCTGTTATGGTTTGACTGACACATTCAACACAAGCTCGTATTGCAGCGTGTATCTCCTGCCCAATTCGGGGGTCCCGGGCAACACTTCCCTTATACGCACAACCGAATATATCGGAAATTATAACATAAGCATCTTCTCTCTTACCAATTCTTCTACAAATCCATTCGGCGAGGTGAGCAAGAACATATACCTTATACAAAAAGCCGGTTTAGACGGCAAGGCAATAAATTTCACCGACGGAATAACCAACACTTGCAGTTTCACTGCCAATTTGAACTGCAGTTCTCCGACATTCGGCAACAGTTCCATTTCCTTCAACGTAACGAACGATTTCAACGACACGGTAAAACTCAATGCGGTAGGATGCTTCTTAAACGGCATTGGCCCTGGGTCTTCAGTAAACAAAACCATTCAACCAGGCCGGTCTGCAGAAGTAATTGCCAACTGTTACAACGACAGCAAGAGTATAACTGCCATACCTCTGAACCTCCAGCTTCGCCTTTTCCTGAATTATACTGAAAACAACGCATCGAAAACAGCGCCAGGCGGAGCACTAATAGTAATATGAGCCCAATTCATTACCTGAAATTGGCAGAGGCGCGGAAGGGGAACCTAACACGCATTTACTCGAATAGCGCAAAGAATACTAATCTGAAGCTACTAAGGTATATTCATGCCTGACGTATATCGCCTGTTTTTCGAACGATTTACTAAATTTACTGAGATACAGGAGCTTGCCATACCTGTAATAAAATCCGGAAAGAACTGCATAATCACAGCGCCTACGGGAAGCGGAAAGACCGAAGCCGCGCTGCTTCCCATTCTAGAGGCATTGGAAAAAGGGAAAGGAAACTCTGGAATAGTTGCCATATATGTAACGCCACTGCGGGCACTGAACCGCGATCTTGAAAAAAGACTAATCTGGCTGTGCAAGGAACTTGGAATAAGCCTAGCCTCAAGGCATGGCGACACGCCAGTCTCAGAGAGGGCAAAACAGGCAGCCAACCCTCCCCAATTGATGATAACCACTCCCGAAACCCTTCAAAACCTGTTCTTATCGCCGAGACTTCGTCATTCATTGAAGAACACCAAGGTAATAATCATTGACGAACTGCATGAGCTTTATTATAATAAAAGGGGTGCGCAATTATCAGTCGCTTTAGAACGCATAGAGGAGCTTTCCGGACCTTTCCAGAGAATAGGCATAAGCGCGACATTAGGAAACAAACGGGCAGTCTCAACGTTCCTCTTCGGGAAACGTCCCCATGAGATAGTAGCGGCAAATTCGCAGAAGAAATTCGCCATAAGCATAGAGAAACCAGCAGCACCGAAGCGCCCGCATCCTGAATTTGCACAGGCATTCTCACTGGATGACGAGGCACTTTCGCGAATCGAACGGATAGCAGACATAATAAAGGAATCCGGGGCATCCATTGTATTTGCAAATACAAGGCAGGCGGTAGAATCACTCGGGAGCAAGCTCATATACTTGAATAGGCTTGAAGGCATGGACACTGTGGGAATACATCACAGCTCTCTGGACAAACAGGAACGCATAGAAATAGAGAACTCATTTAAAGAGGGCAAGTTGGACGCGATAATAGCGACCAGTTCATTGGAGCTCGGCATAGACATAGGGCGCGTGGATCATGTAGTACAATATGGCTCCCCAAAACAGCCAGACCGCCTGGTACAAAGGATAGGCAGGGGAGGACACCGCGAAGGGGAGACGTCAAAGGGGCACATAATCGTTTCCGGGATCATGGAAGCGCTTGAATCGGCTGCGGTTTCCATCGCAGCGGAGTCTGGAATTCTCGAAAGCAAAGAGGCAGAAGAGTGCCCATACGACGTCATGATGAATCAGATAGTGGCGATGGTCCTAGAACACGGAAAAATAAAAGCCAAAGACGCCGAACGCATACTCAAGAAATCATCAGCATTCTCAAAGCTTGAGGGGGAAAAATTCAACGGAGCAATAAAACTTGCCGAAGAATTACGTCTACTAAAAGCAAGAGACGGAGAGATCTCAGTATCTGCGAGGACAAGGAAATATTTCTACGGAACCATAAGCGTCATTCCAGACTCTCCCAGATTCTACGTGAAGGAAGCTGTAAAAAATCGAATAATCTCTACTCTCGATGAAAAATTTGTCCACAGTTATCTTGACTTGAACAGCACCTTCATAACGAAGGGAACTCCGTGGAAGGTGATAAGTGTCGAGGAAAACACAATCTTCGTAGAGCCAGCCCAAGATCTTGAATCCGCAATCCCTGACTGGGAAGGGGAAGACATTCCGGTTTCATATGATATAGCCGAGAGAACAATGAATCTTCTTTCCGATCCTTCAACTGTTTCCGGGAAGATGGATAAGGACACTTTCAAGTCGGTATTAAAATTTTCAGAATTGCAAAAAAGTTTTTTTAATGCAAGTGAACAAAAAGTGATTATAGAAGAGTTAGAGGGCCATATCCTTGTTCACCTTCCTTTGGGGAAGCTGGCGAACGAATATCTTTCAAGAATTATAGCAGGCTTGGTTGCAACTTCAATTCATGACAAAGCCTATGTTAAGTCCACTCCGTATGTAATACTTATAGACTGCAGGAACCTGATGAAAACTCCTGACATGCAAAAAATTTTCAACGCAATAATCAACATAAACCACGAAGCGAGGAACTCTTTTATAGAGCGTTCCGAACTTTTCCGATATAAATTCATACAGACGGCAAAACTTTTTGGCATCATGGACAAGAAGGCAGCAATAACGAAAAATGTCGCAAACAGGCTTGTGGAATTCTATAAAGACACCGTTGTCTATCAGGAAACCCTGAGGGATCTCAATAAAAACTATCTGGACTCACGCACCGTGGACATGTTCCTTGAAAAGTTACGGCAGGGCAAGGTGGCATTTGAGACAAGATACGGCGAGTCGCCGCTCACCAAAGAGCTACTCTATCAGGCACTCAGTTATCGCGAATTTCTTTCCGCGGTGACCCCTGGGAAGGAGGAGATAGCCGAATTCGAAGAAAAATTCAAGACAAAAGAGGTAATAATGCTGTGCACCTTCTGCTCCCTGCAATTCAGTCACAAAATAGATCTTTCGCAGAACACAAAACTAACCTGCAAAAGATGCGGAAGCCCAATGCTCTCCATATACAATGAAGGATACGACGCCGCGGTGGAAAGAAAACTTTCCGGGAAAAAACTAACACGCGAAGAACGGGAAGCGTATTCCAACGCGATAATAGAAACAGGCATGATAAGCGCCTATGGGGACAGGGCAATAATGGCTCTTCTAACTTATGGCGTCGGCACTGTGACTGCGGCAAGAATACTGAAAATGGTAAAAATTGAAAACGAGAAATTCATAAAGGATCTCATAGAAGCCCAGAAGACCTTCATAAAAAACAGCAAGTTCTGGGCGAAAGGAAAGTAACTGGAACGTCCATTGTTTATTCGGTAACTGAACCACACAACATATTCAGTCCTGTTGCCCTGTGTCCGGGAGCTCCTCTACTGCTTCTGTGCCGTCTCCATCAAATAATATTGCATCAGACACCATTGCACCTTCTGACATTCTCATGAGCCTTACTCCGCTTGCACTCCTGCCCGTGACTCTTATCGAGGCTATGGGTATAGTTATGCTTTTTCCTTTGGTATTTATAAGTGCCAGGTGTTTCTCACCGTTGAGAAACATGCACCTGGAGACATTGCCTGTTTTGGAGTTTATCTTCATGTTCCTTACGCCCTTGCCTCCTCTGGACTGCAGCCTATACTCCTCTATCGGGGTTATCTTGCCAAAACCATTGACTGTTATTGCAAGTATGCTTCCCTGGTCATTTGCGGGAAGTATATTTATGGGCTCGTCATTAACCATCCTTATTCCCCGCACGCCCATAGACATTCTCCCTGTAAATCTAAGCGAGGCTTCGTCAAATCTTATAGCCTTGCCGTTCTTGGTTACTACTATCAGATACTTGTTGTTAGCGTATATCACTGCGTCTGCTATTTCATCGCCTTCAGCAAGCGTGAGCGCCCTTATTCCTGAAGATCTTGGATGGGAGAAGAGTTCTCCGCGCATCTTTTTGACTATTCCTTTTTTAGTGAGGAAAACTATCTTTGAATCCGAGAACTGCTTTATATTAAGAAGGCCTACTATCTTTTCGTTCTCAAGGCTAAGCAGGTTGACTATGGCCCTTCCCTCGGAATATCTGCTGCTTTCTGGTATCAGGTAGGTCTTAAGCCAGTATACTCTTCCTGTGTTGGATATGCATACTATGTAATCCTTGTTGTTACAGTTGATCATCTGCCTTACGCTGTCTCCTTCCTTTAGGTTTATCGATATGATTCCTTTGCCTCCTCTTCCCTGCTCCTTGTAGTTGCTAGCAGGCATCCTCTTGACATAGCCTGAGCTTGTAAGTATGACGGTGACTTTGTCATTGCTTATCATATCTTCGTCTGTTATTTCCGCGCCTCCTTCTGAAAAAACTATTTCTGTCTTGCGAGGCTTGCCGTATTTCTTCTTGAGGTCCTTCATGTCTTCTTCAATTATGTCGTCTATTTTCTGCTTGTTGTTTATTATTTCGTTATGGTACTTTATTTTTGCCTCGAGGTCTATCTTGTCTTTCTGCAGGGATTGGTCTTCCAACCTTGTGAGCCTGCTAAGCCGCATTTCCAGTATCGCTTCGGCCTGTTTTTCAGTAAGCCCGAATTTTGAAATTATGTTCGCTCTCGCCTCCCTCGCCTCGGCGCTGCTTCTTATAGTCTCTATTATCTGGTCAATGCTTTGTATTGCTTTAAGCAGGCCTTCTGTTATATGCAGCTTGTCCTGTGCCACACCAAGCTCAAACTTGCTTCTTTTAAGTATGACTTCCTCCCTGTGCTCTATGTATGCGTTTACAAGCTGCAGTATGTTCAGGCTCTTCAGGCTCTTGCCAACTACTGCCAGATTGATTATCGGGAACGTCACTTCCATCTGCGTATGCCTGTAAAGCTGGTTCAAAACCTGCTCGGGGTTTTCTCCCTGTTTTAGCTCTACAACAACGCTTATTCCCCTCCTGTCGCTCTCATCTCTTATGTCCCTTATTCCTGTAAGTCTTTTTTCCCTGGTAAGTGTGGCTATGTTCTGTATTAATTGTGATTTGTTTACGTTGTAAGGTATGTGGGTTATAGTGATTTTTCCTTTGGCAAGATCCACCTCGGCCTTTCCTTTTATTGTCAGCTGCCCTCTTCCGTGTATGTACCCGTTGCTGCTTACCGGTGTCATTACCGCGATGCCGCCTGTTGGAAAATCAGGGCCTTTTATTATGTTCATAATGTCTTCAGGGGTTGACTCCTTATTCTTGAGCCTATGGATTATCGCATCGCAAACCTCTGCAAGATTGTGCGGCGGCATGCTTGTCGCTACACCTACCGCTATTCCCTGAGCTCCGTTAACAAGAAGATTCGGGACCTTTCCCGGAAGTATCCAAGGTTCCTTTTCTGTATTGTCAAAATTCGGAACCATATCTACCGTTTCCTGCTCCAAGCCGTCGAGGACCTCTTCAGCAAGTTTTGTTAGTCTTACTTCTGTGTATCTCTGTGCAGCTGCAGGGTCGCCATCAACCGAACCGAAGTTTCCCTGGCCTTCGATAAGGGTATGGTTCATCGAAAAATTCTGGGCCATTCTTACCAATGTGTCATATACTGCAATGTCTCCGTGAGGGTGGTATTTGCCTATTACTTCTCCAACAATCCTTGCGCTCTTCTTAGTGGGCTGGCTATGTACATTGTTGAGCTTGTACATCGCATAGAGGATTCTTCTCTGTGCAGGCTTGAAGCCGTCCCTTGCCTCTGGAATGGCCCTTCCGATTATCACGCTCATAGCATAATCTATGTAGCTTGACTGGAGCTCATCCTCTAAAACAACATCAACTGTTTTGGACATTTTAACACATCATATATCAAGCATTGTTACCTGCTCTGCGTGGTCGTGCAGGAATTTTCTTCTCTGTGCAGGATCTATTCCCATAAGTATGGAGAAAAGGCTGTCAGCCATCTGGGCATCTTTTATGGTAACCCTTTTCAGCACCCTATGTTCTGGATTCATTGTAGTATCCCAGAGCTGTTCTGGATTCATTTCACCAAGCCCCTTATACCTCTGCACCTCGGCATTTCTTCCGAATTCATTGAGCTTCAGTTCCAGCTCCTCCTCGCTGTAGTGATAGGTTATCTCCTTTCCTTTTGAAACTTTGAAGAGAGGAGGCTGTGCAATGTAGATGTAGCCGAGCTCTATTAATTTTTTCATGTATCTGTAGAAAAACGTAAGCAGTAACGTTCGGATGTGGCTCCCGTCAACATCCGCGTCGCTCATTATAATTATCTTCTTGTAGCGCACTTTCTCTGCGTTGAAGGACTCTGATATGCCTGTTCCAAAAGAGGCGATCATTGATTTTATCTCCATGTTGTCAAATATCCTCTCGAATCCTGCTTTCTCTACATTGAGTATCTTTCCCCTTAGTGGGAGTATTGCCTGTATGTTTCTGTCCCTGCCTTCCTTGCTTGACCCGCCTGCACTTTGTCCTTCTACTATAAATATCTCGGTTTTGTCCGGATCGCTTTCTATGCAGTCGGCAAGCTTTCCTGGCAATACTGAATCATCAAGTATGCTTCTCTTCCTTGCCATTTCTCTGGCTTTTCTTGCGCTTTCCCTGGCATTAGCTGCGTTTATTGCCTTGTCTATTATTGCTTTCGCATCCTGCGGATGCTCCTCCAGATATCTGGACAGCGAAGCGTAGACTTCTGTTTCAACAAAATTCTTTATCAGCATATTTCCAAGCTTTTCCTTAGTCTGGCCCTCAAACTCTGGATTCTGCATGGATATGGATACCACTGCGGCAAGCCCTTCACGAACGTCATCTCCTGTAAGTTTGAGTTCCTTGTGCTTTTCAGCAAGCTTGTTTTTAGTCATATAGTTTAACAGCGCCCTTGTGACACCAGAATGAAATCCGCTTACGTGCGTTCCGCCTCCGGTGGTTTTTATGGTGTTTACGAAAGACTCCACTCTTTCATCATATGATGTGTTGTATTGCAGCGCATATTCCACTGTGGCTATCTGTCCGTTTGCCTTTGAATAAATGGGCATTGTAAGCGTCTGCTTTTCCTTATTTAAGAAATGTATGAAATCAACAATGCCTTTTTCCGAATAAAATACCGTTTCGTCAGCCTGGCCAAGCCTTTCATCAACAAGAATTATCTTTAAGCCTTTGTTGAGGAAAGTGGTATCCATAAGCCTCTCCTTAAGCACTGTGGAATCGAAAGTCACAGGATGGAATATCTCCGGATCCGGTTTGAATACTACTGTAGTGCCATTTCCTTCCTCTGTCTCCCCAAGATTCTGCAGCCCGGTGGCGGGGAGCCCCTTGCTGAATGACTGTTTGTAAACGTGTCCGTCTTTTTTTACTGTCACGTCTGTATAAACCGATAACGCATTAACTACTGTAAGTCCAACTCCGTGCAGTCCGCCTGAAATTTTGTATACGTCATCGCTAAATTTGGCACCCTTGTGAAGAGTGGTCATTATTATTTCAAGCGCGCTCTTGTTGTATTTGGGCATTATGTCTACGGGAATGCCTCTTCCATCGTCAATAACTTCTGCCGCATCGTTTCCCTCTTCCTGATAA
>JAJZIZ010000025.1 GCA_021846005.1 Microcaldota archaeon | reverse complement strand
TCCTGAACTTATAGGCACGCATTGTTTCCATGTTTCCTGTTTTGTTCTGCATTCTTATATACTTTCTTGCACGCCCTTACTCCTATCTCAAGGATAGGAGTTTGCGGGCGAGTCATATTTTATCAGGTATTAACAAGAACTACTACCAGAAAATCGACAGACTGAATAAAGAAGAGAAAAGGTTTGTGGAAAGGCTGGACTTAGACATGCTACCCTACCAAACATCAAGTTTTGGATAAGAAATAGGGATAAAAAAGATCCATTCTACTTGCAGGGATGGCAACCAGATAAATTCTATCCTGATTTTATTGCTGTTACGAATAAAAACAGTATCTTAGCACTAGAGTGGAAAGGAGAGCATTTACTCGGCAATGAAGATACCACTTATAAAGTAGAGCTGGCAAAAGAATGGGAACGATTAGGCAGTGGCAAGTTGCACTTCTTTTTATTCAGCAATGACAATGTTGATGAAGTACTAAACCCTTATGCCTCTGATGTAGAGATGTTCAAGATAGAGCCTAACGAAGATGATAAGCTCATGGATAACGTTTGGTTCTATGGCACATCAGCTAAATGTTATTGCCTCTATCAGATTACTGATAACAAAATAGAGATTCTCAAACACACATCACATGGACTAGGCGGTTTGATAGGTCTAAATGAAGATGACATAAAGCGGATTTGGAGTGATTTTTTGAGTTATCATTATAGTATTTTATCAAAAGAAGCTATCGAAAGCAAGTATTCTAGCAAGTTTGTGATGGGAAAGCTTGCTATGACATCGCCATTCGTTTTACAGCGTTTCAAGCGTATAAACAAGGATAAGCAGATAAGACCCTCAAACTTTGTTATTGTAGGCGTTGGACATAGAATTGATAACGCAACAAAAGAACCGATAATACCAATGATATCTTATACGAAGAACTACGACTTAGTTCCTTACACATCATTTATAGATTACAAAACGGGCAAAGAATACACTGATAACACAAAATTCTACTGGAAACCGCTACCAGAGTTCCTTTTTGCATATGTAGATCACAACGACGGCAAGTATGATGGTGAGATTGGAGAGCTGAGAAGGAAACAGATTGTTATCAGCGATATAGAACATATCGGCAAAGAATCGAATAACCTAGAGGAAAGCGAGGTTATCGGCGTTTCAGATAACGATTACGTTGTTTACGATAACAAAACAGAGCAAAAGATAGCGGATGTTATCAAGGATATGACTACGAAAGACGCTAGGCGTATTGGATTATCAAAAAGGCACTTATTCAGGTTGAAGAAAAGGATAAAAGAAGGAAAGAAGATAGTGTTAAAGAAGAAAACGGTGAAGAAGTTAATAACAATAGTAAGGTGAAGGAGATGGATGAAATAGATGAAAACTTAAAAAAGCAAATGACTAATGCAGAAGCCTTCAAAAAAGCAATAGAATCTAATCAAACAACAGAACATCTTTCACAAATTGAAGAGGTACTCACACCTCTAAAAGATAAAATAAGTGGAATACCTCTTGCAACTCTAGACGAAGATAAATGCTTAAAAGATTATGATTATTATGAACCAATTCAAAAAGAGTTTGTGGATATTTATAAAACTTTAAATGAAAATAATATTTTAAATTCTTTAAGCAAGGGGCCCAAACTAGATGTAATGGACTTGAAAAATAAAGTTGAAAATGCCAAGCCAGAGGAACGGGGTGAGATAGCAAATAAATTGTTTAAAACTTTAGGTTTAAACGTCAATGTAGATTCTAGTGGTAACATAGATGGTAAAAAGTTAAGAGACGACCTTCTTAGTAGCGGAGCTGGAAGATTAATGAACGAGCCAAACCTTAACAAAAAATTAGAGAAATTATACTTTGCAGGGATAAATCATATTGTTAAAGCAATAGAGGAGTACTCTCACATATCTCAAAAATTAAAGGAGATTAACGATCCTAGATTACGTGGGTTCATCATACAACTTTTGTATTTGAAAGCATACGAAGAGAATCTAGCCGTACTGTCGGATGCTTACAGTAATGTAACTGGTAAAGACAAAAAGAGCTTTGAAAAATTAGATGAATATTATAAAAGCTTTAATCAGTTTACTTCTGAACATAATATTTTAAACGAAACTATGGATAGGGGGCTTAGAATTAGTATAGCTCACAATACATATGAAAATTTAGAGACATATACGCCAGAGAAAATTCTAGAACTTGCGAGAAGGAACTTTATTACCAGTATTATCGGGATAGTTACTAAAACAAATAAGATAGTGGAAGGGTTTGGAGACAATTCTTCAAAAATCGCTATTTACTGAGACACCCCTCTTCATGCTAAAACTATGTTAGAGAAGGGGGACATTTGAGGCTTCTATATATAACCCCAAGCATAAGACGGGGAGCCCGAGATTTGAACTCGGGTCGCAGCCTCCCGAAGGCTGAAGCCTACCAAGCTAGCAGAGCTCCCCGCATGTCATTAAAGTACTGAAGCTCCATCTTTTGTTATGAGTACGTCATCCTCGATGCGCACTCCGCAGAAACCGTTTATGTAGATTCCCGGCTCTACTGTTATTACCATCCCTTCCTTTATAACTGTCTCTTCGCCGGGGGAAAAGCCTGGCCCGTCATGCACCTCCAGGCCGAGCGAGTGCCCGAGGGAATGTATGAATCTTCCTTTGTATTTGCCTCCGTCAAAACTTTCGATGTGATCCCTGGCTATCTTGTCCACTTCCTTTCCTTTCATTCCGGGCTTGATGGACCTGATTGCCATTACCTGCGCGGTCTTGACCACTTTGATTATCTCCTCAATTTTGGCAAGGTCGCGTGGCTCTATCCCTTCTTTGTTGAAGAGGAATGTCCTTGTCATGTCAGAAGCATAGTTGTTGAAAAGACTTCCCGCATCTATCAGGATGAGGTCGCCTGGCTTGAGCTTGGTGTCGTCAGGATAGTGGTGGGGCAGCGCTGCGTTCTTCCCGAAACAGACTATCGTTCTGAATGAGGCTCCCTGCGAACCCATCGAAAGGCAGAGGCTGTCGAACTTCGAAGCGAGCTCTGCCTCAGTCATCCCTTCCTTGAATTCCTTCTGTATGAGCATCAGGGCCCACTTCGTTATGCTTGCGGCCTTGCTGATGTTTGCTATCTCCTTCTCGTCCTTCACTAACCTCGCTTTCGACAGTGCGCCTGAGATGTCAGTAATAGACGCGGGATTGTAGCGCTCTTTCAGCGCGCTGTAAATGTTATAAGGCAGAAATTCGCCGTTTATGCCAATGCGTATTCCCTCTACCT
Organism: Microcaldota archaeon; assembly: GCA_021846005.1. GTDB lineage: Archaea > Micrarchaeota > Micrarchaeia > Micrarchaeales > CABMGC01 > JAJZIZ01. Next base: position 6,322 of record JAJZIZ010000025.1, on the reverse strand, counting down.
CCTTTTTGAGAAACTCCCTGAGCGTCTCGGACTTTTCTATCTTGATTATCTCGAGGCCTTTCTGCTTCTGCGCTGCTGCGGTGTCATACTCGAGAATCGAGGTAAGCAGCTTTGCCTTGGTTTTTTCCAGTATAAGATAGCTGTATTCAAAGAGGCCGCTTGTAAAGCCAGTCACATAGAGGAAGTTAGGGTCAGGAGAACCGGTATTTACCAGTATTATCTTCTCGGCTCCAAGTTCCGCATTGTTGAATATGCGTCCCGATCTTTTGGCAAGCGTGCCTTTTTCCATTCTACCAAGACCTTTGACTTACATAATGGCAGTAAATGTATAAGAACAGTAAGCCATAGGGCTTGGAATGTATTATCCCGAAATAAGGTTCTCTCGGTAAACGATAAAATCGTCTACGACGAAGAGAATAACATGAGGACACTACCAGAAGCAGCAAAATTGCGAAGGAACTGGATAGCAAGCACGGGATTGACGTATGCGATGGCTACTCCGCATATAACAAACTTCAGGTATACCTGCAAAGATGCTGGGCGCATGTGTTCAGAAGGCTGCGCAAGCATATCTACGATTTCGGAGAAAAAGAGGACTATGAAGGATACAGAAGGTTTGCAGAGAAACTCTGCCAACTTTACGTTTCCGCAAAGTTCGACAAAAAGAAGATTGGCGCATCCAAGAAGCTACGCGCAGGATACGAAAAGAAGGCATGGAATCTTCTTGAGTCCATATAGAATAAGAGAGGAAGTAACACCATGCGGGTCACCAATTACATCCTGAAATATTTCAATGACCTGTTCACTTTTCTGGAATACAGGGATGTGGATCCGACGAACAACGAGGCAGAGAGGGCACTGCGCCATTTCGTTGTGAAAAGGAAGGTAAGCCAACAATTCAGGGCAACTGAAAGCATGCAGAGTTATGAAAGGCAACTTTCCTTGTACATGACTTCAAGACTGAAAGAAGAGAATTATATCGGAAATCTACAAGGCATACTGAACGAGAAAATAAGCCTCAGACAGTAACATTCCTGGACTCTTACTTTTTAGGGAGAGTGCCGGAAGTGCGGGTCTTAGGAACTGCGGTTTAGGAAGAACCGAGGGAGTATACTAGTTACTGTTAAATACCCGGTAAAGATTTATATATCAAAAAATACAATATCATATATTAGGATAAAAGTGATAAAATGACCCAAAAAACAAAAACTTATATCGCACTTGCAGCAGTTGCAGGAGTTTCACTTGCATTGATGCCTGCCCATAGGACATGGGGAGGAGAAACAGCGCAGCCGCAGGAAGCACAAACACAGCAGATGGAAAAAACACCCTCTGCGGCGTCTACCCACGGTTTTATGAACGGAACAGGAAGCATGCAGGCGCCAAAGGCCCCTGAAGCGTCAATAAACGTTAGTGGAAACAATTCAAAGGCAGATTCAAATTCGTGCGGATCGAACCTCAGGATAAATGCCGATCACGAGTCACACGTTAATGTAACAATAGTCTGCAACAACGGAAACCATAACAACATCAAAACAAAGACTAAGGTTACCCATAACAACACGGAGACTAAGCAGGAACCCAAAAAGGTGCCCCATGCGGCCGCCGTGAAACCTGCACAAAAGGCAAATGCAGTGCAAAGCCATCAGAATTATGCCAGATATGTGCCTGGAGACACCATGATAATTTCGCTCAGGGCACAGAGAATATTGCCAGAGGGAGGCACGGCACCGATTCCCGCATATGCGGTATCCTCTCCTTTCAATACTTCGGACGTGCGAATGCTTCCGGACGGCAACCTCGCAGTGGTAGTATGGACGCAGATGAACCAGGGCCCTGTTGTAGTGGAAACAGCGTATAATACCGGTCCAGAAGGATACTATCTTGCACAGGCAGAGGTCAAGACCTTCCTGCGCGGCATGAACAACAACGTCCAGCCATTAATAGACGCGAGGAATCATGGCCTGATAACACAGATAGTTGGTGCGCCTGTAGAGAAGCCTTCAGGCAATACCGCACAGACTTATGCGCCGCGGCAACAGCAGCAGACTAATTACCCTAACCAGCAGTACCAGCGACCGGTGTTCAATAACAACGGCATCGGATACAACACAAATGGATACTATGTCGATGTGAATGCAAACCTGCAGAATCTGCAGAGAAATTGATTAGACGGTGCTAGATTGATGACAACAACCCACAAGAATATAGAAACTGTACTGGCAGGCGCCTTGAGGACAGACATCGAAGGAACTTCAACAAAGCTCGCCAAAACAACCAGCACGCTAGGTGTGAGGGCAAAGGTATTGGCTGCGGCCTCGGCTCTGGCCGGAGCTGTGATGCTTTCAGGCTGCGCCGCTTATCCAGTTTCATCGTACCCAGGATACTATGGCGGATATCCCAGCTATTCGCCTTACCAGGGCTACCGTCCGATGCCTGCAGCGCCGACGTATCAGCAGCCTCCTTCAAACAACGGCAACGGAAATTACTATCCGGGTTATTATCCTCCTGCTTACAGCCAGCCTCCTGCATACCAGAATGGCGGGCAGATGCCTCAATCGGCGTTGCCTGCGTACCAGCAGTACCAATCGGCAAGCTCAAGCCAGTATGGCAGTGCGGCAGGAAGTACAGTGGCAGATAATCAAGGAATAATAAGCGGAGTGTTTAGATATTGATAAAGGGGATAAATTGGAAAAAATAAAGAAAATACAAGATTTGAACCTGATGGCTCACCTGAAGCCGGTTTCAAGGAGAGAAGAGAAACCAGCAACTGCTTTGGCGCAGGCTGCAAAGGCAAAAACATCTACAGCTAAAAAATTGAATGCAGTAGTAACGGCAGCTACCCTTGCAGGAGCCTTGGCTCTTCAAGGATGCGTAGCCTACCCTTACCCTGGCATCTATCCCGGTTATTATCCAGGCTTCTATCCCATGGCTCCAGTAGTCATGCCGATGTGGGGCGGATGGTGGGGAGGCTGGGGCGGTTGGGGAGGCTGGAGAGGCGGCTGGGACGGAGGATTCCGCAGATGATCCCCAAATGGCAAACATTGAAAGCATTAGAAATTTTGATGGGAAAACCCATCCTTCTGAAACGTTTGGAAGGCTGATGAGACCGGCGGGGCTGGGAAACCGCCCAATGCCTTCTGAAGTAATATTAAAACTTAAAAGAGGCTCTGCAGAAAATCGACAGAGACAAGAAGGCTTCGGAGCGTTCCGCGTTGCGGCAATTGCGACAGCCGTGGCATTAAGCCTTAATGCGTGTTCTCCAGGACCAAATTACTATGCTTACAGATATCCGCCTGTGGGAGCTCCCACAGGCGCTTATTCCTCGGAGCAGCAGAATAACGGAGGAACAGCCGGCCAAACTGACAACAACGCAGGGGGGTACAATCAACAGGCACAGGATCAGTACCAACAGCAGTATCAGCAGCAGATGCCTCCGGCAGGGGCACAGCAGGCTCAGCCTAGCTATACCGTTCCGTACAATTCATACGGTTCAGGCGCTCCTGCTCCTTATGCATACGGAGGGAATGGCTACTATCCCCCTTACCCATATTACGGAGGTTATGGAGGATACGGCTACGGAGGCATGGGATTAGGAGGGTATCCTTTCGGCTTCGGCATGTTCCCATTCATGGGTTTCCCATTTTTCGGAGGCTTTGGACCATTCGGCTACGGAGGCTTTGGCTACGGCTTCGGACGCGGGTGCTGCTTTGGAGGAGAAGGCTTCCGGGGCGGTTTCGGTTATGGAGGATACGGCTACGGAGGCATGGGAAGATTCGGCGGAGGCTTTGGAGGAGGATTCCGCGGTGGATTTGGAGGCATGCATGGGGGCTTCGGCGGCGGCCGCGGCAGATAGTTCCGCCTAAGATTAGACTGTCTCTGAGTATAATTCATTTGCAGGATTGCTGTTGGTTTTCTGTCATCCTCTAGATAAGCCTCTCAAAAGTATATTTTCAAATTCTTTTGGAGGAAGAGTGCCGACTAGAGTGTTTGCACCTTCGTTCTCGATTTCTCCTGAGAGCCTGAAACGATAACCTTTTTCAATAGCTGTCGCAGAATTTAACACTGTCAGCATCGGAGTCCAGATTCCCGGATGTATTGAAACGAATAGGTCTTGCTGTTGCAGAGATTCTAGTTTACCAAGAGTAGATCTGGCTTTCCTGCTTTCAGGACGATGCAGTTCCATCTGGCCGTTCTTATTGAATGCGATAACCCGCCTGCCGTATCCTTCCTCGAAAAATGTTTCTTCGTTTTTAAGGTAGAAACTCACGCTCTCCTTTGCAGGATAAAACATCCTGCCCAAATTCCTCAAGTCCATTAGCATCGGCAGAATTTCCTTCGCGGTCAGGGGTTCGAGCCCATGGGCTCCAAGAATGGTTTTGAAGTTGTGCTCGTTTGCTGCCGTATCTACTTTAAAAAAACCGCTATGCTTTCCTATAAACCGTGTTTCGGGTGCTTTAGTAACAACTGCCATGCTATCATTTCTTTAAGTTAGTGCCAAGACTCATATAAAAAATTATCTGTGCAAGTAAAATTCTGCGCTTCCGGACTGAGACTGAGACTGGGGAGGCAGGATGCGCATAGGTGTAAACTCCCCTTCATTTTTGACGCCTACTATGCGGTCGGCAATCATATCAGAGCCGTCTTTTGGATATAGGGTAAACCTTCTGTCAAGAAAATCTGTCGCTCTGTCTCCATGCACTTCGATCATGAGCATGCTGCTGCCGTTCCCATGGTTTATGTAGATAGTATTATTCTTGGAACCTGCCCCGTTGATGAGGACGTTGTTTTCAAGTCTGTACAGTCCCTGAATGTTTTTAACGTCTTGAGGCATGACATGGAATGTCCCGAATATGTCGTTTATAACCTTAGGGTACTCTTGGAGTTTTTTCATTACGGATTCGAAGTTTACTAGGTTAAGTTTCGCCTTGCCTAGCAAAGCCGTGGTATCGTTCCCGTTGGTCCTATGCGCGGCTACCAAAAGCCCGAAAGATTCCCTGAAAATTATATGTTTTTTCCTGTCGCTTACTAAGACTTCCACCATTCCACCGGCACATTATCAACCACGAGGTATAATAAGATTTTCTTCAGCCTTTATAGACTTGCGCTTCAGGCAAGCGGAAAAGATTATAAATGGTAACCCGACTAATAGTAGTATGGAATCCATAGTACTGTCAGGTCTGCCGGCAGCAGGAAAGACAACAGTAGGCGGCATATTATGCGATATTCTTGGGTTTAAGTTTCTTGGAGGAGGAGACATACTAAAGGAAATGGCTGCCGAGCGGGGATTCAAGGTCACAGGGAGGGAGTGGTGGGATACGCCGGAAGGAGTCAAGTTCGTCAAGGAAAGGGAAAGCAATCCGAATTTTGACAAGGAAGTTGACAGAAGGCTTGAAGAGAAGATAGTCAAAGGAGGCGTCGTAGTGACAAGCTATACTGCTCCGTGGATAATAAATGCAGGATTCAAGGTATGGCTCGGAGGCAGCATTGTCAGAAGGACTGAAAGGATGGCTAGGAGGGACGGCACTGACATAAAGGACATGAGAAAGGTCATACAGGTAAGGGACAGCGAGAATAGCAAGTTATATAAGAATCTTTACAACATAGATTATGGAAGGGATCTTTCCCCTTTCAACCTCATAGTTGACACTAACGAGATATCCCCAGAGGAAGTAGCGGATATAATAATAAAGAAATATAGAGAAAGAAATCCAAGGTGAAAAAATGGCATTGATAGAAACAGGAAGAGTGTGTATAAAGAAGTCAGGAAGGGACGCCGGAGACAAGGCCGTGATAACAAAGATCTTTGACAAGAATTTTGTAGAGATCATGACACATACGAGGCCCAAGGCGAGGAAGATAAACGTCAAGCATCTCGAATTTCTTAACGAGAAGGTAGATGTGAATAATACAGCAGAGATAAACACAACGCTGGAAATAGCGGAAAAGCAGCAGCATGTGCAGGAAGCTAAGAAAAAGAAGTAATTGCATTCAGGCGGCTTCCGGCCGTGAAGCGGATTTGTTCGGTTCCTCTTCTCTTTTTCATTTATTCCGTTTTTTCTTGATGGCGTAACACATCAACAGGCATAAATCATTTGCCTTTTTTTACTTATTGATGGTTGCATGTCAGGTGCCGTAGGCAAAAATTCAAAAAAGATAATTGAAAGGGATAAGAAAGTAATGATAACGACGACAAGGGGGTCGTACAGATTTGTTGCGCAGAAAGGAGACGGAGACTTTGCGTATGATGCCGACGGCAACAAGTTCATTGATTTTTCCAGCTTCGTTTCAGTATATAATCTCGGAGTGAATGCGAACAAAG
>JAJZIZ010000024.1 GCA_021846005.1 Microcaldota archaeon | reverse complement strand
ATTCGATTCAAAGCGCACTGAGCTAAAGGCAAAGACGAAAAGCATAACCGAGAATTCCCAGGCGCTGGAGCTTGAGCGCCAGAAACTCACCAAGGATCTTGGAGAAAGCGCAAAGGCGATGGGCGCAATCAACGCGAAGCTTGAGGCCCTGAAGATGGATGCGGCAAAGCTCGAGATGGAGGAGAAAGGCATAAGCAACTCCGTATCGGATTCAGAGAAATCAATAGCATCATACGAGTCGGAGATATCGGAGGCGGAATCTTCCATATCCAAAAACACAGCGGAGATCGCCGTGCTCGAAGGCACTATAAAAGAGCATGAGGCAAAGCTTGCCAAAAACAAGAAGATACAGGAGAATGCCCCTTCGGGCTTTACCGACATAGAAGGCATGAAGTCAGAGATAGCAAAGAAGGAAAGCGAGCTTGAGCAGCAGAACGCATCGATGTTTTCCCTGAAAGGCGAATCCTCAAAGATCTCTTCAGAGACGGAGTCTCTTGCAAAGGAGCTGAAGAACGCTTCCGAAACGCTTTCAGCCGCATCTTCAAAGGCATCCTCGCTGCAGCAGCGAGTCAAAGACGAAAAGTCAAGGCATATCTCATCATATTCGAAAACAAGGGAGATTGATTCAGAAATCGCCTCGCTGAACAAGAAAATATCCAACTGCGATGAGAACATAATAGAACTCAGGCTCAGGAAGGGATCATTGCAGCAGCGCGGGGGCAGTTCCTATGAGCGCATTTCCTCAAAGTTCGGGAATGAGAAAGGCTTCCACGGCCGCGTCTCGGATCTCTGCAGCTATGACGACAAATCCTCTGCGGCGCTAGAGAGCGCCGCAGGGCCGAGGCTTGAATACATAATAGTCGATTCCATACGCACCGCCGACTCCATAATAAAATACCTGAGGGAGAACGGCCTGGGCCGCGCCACATTCATACCACTGGAAGAGCTCATGCCTGTCAAGGAGATCAAGGCCACCGAGTCTATCCTGCCGCTGCTCAGCCTTGTCAAGTTCGACTCCAAGTTCAGGAATGCATTCTCATTCGTCTTCAGCAATACTCTCCTGGTAGAAAATTCAGCCGAGGCCAAGAAGCTCGGCATAGGCAATTACAGGTATGTCACCACCGAAGGCGATCTGATAGAGCAGTCGGGAATAGTCTCCGGGGGTTCAGGCCAGCGAAGGATTTCGGCGGCTGGCATAGACCGCCAGATAAAAACTCTCGCCGAAGAATCAGCATCGCTCAAAAAGCTCATGAACGAGAAGACTACTGAGCTCTTTAACCTGAGAAAGGAGGCCGCATACTCCGAAGCCGAGGCCAAGTCAACGGAGAAAGAACTCGAGTCTCTCGGCATGGAACTCAAGAAGCTGGAATCCTCAAAATCAAGCATTGAAAAGTCATTAAAGGAGGCACAGTCAAGGTCGGAGAAACTCCTCAGGGAGCTCTCCGGAACCGAGGAAAGGCATGGCAAGCTTCTTTCAGAGCTTGAATCCTCAAGGTCGCAGCTTTCCGAAGCCTACAACAGGAATGTAGAGCTCTCCAAGCAATTGGCAAAGCACGGCATGAGCGAGGCAGACCTCCAGAAATTGGAGGAGACGCGCAAGGAGCTTGAAGAGCTTAAGATAAGGAAGGCCGAACTGCAGAAGGAAAACCAGATGCTCGGAAAGAAATCATCAGAGGCGAAGGCCAGGATTGCATCGCTGAAGAAGTCCATATCCGAGTCAGGGAAAAGAATCGCCGAGCTGGAACATCTCCTGAAGGAGAACAAGGCGCTCAAGCAGGAAACCGAGCTGAAGATAACCTCTGACAATGAAACCAGCAAGAGAATATACGGAAAGATAAACGGCGTCGATTCGGAAATGGCAAAGATATCTTCAGAAAATTCAAGGCTTTTCAGCGAATACTCCATAACTGACAGGCAATTTGCCGAGACAAAGTTCAAGAAGGAACAGACAGAGACGAGGGTGGCAGACCTCGCCGCCGAGCTTTCGGCATACGTGGAAAAGATAGATCCGCTGGAGGAAAACGTACAGGAGATGGAGCGCGAGGTAATAGTGTTAAACTCAAAGCTTTCCGAACTAGGCAATGTCAACCTGAAGGCTCCGGAGATGTTCCTTGAAAAGAAGAAGAGCGTCGGCGAAGCCCTCGGCAAGGTCGAGACCCTTGAGAACGAGAGGCATGCGGTGCTGCGCATGATAGAGGAGATCGATTCCAAGAAACTGCAGACCTTCATGGCGACGCTTAACGACGTGGCAAAGAACTTTGCAAAGCTCTACGGGCTCATATTCCCAGGCGACGCATCCATACGGCTGGAAAATCCAAAGGATCCTTTCAACAGCGGCCTTGTCATATCGGTACTCAGCAACAACAAGGCAAAGGTCATAGACTCGATGTCAGGAGGCGAAAAATCCCTTCTCTCGCTCATACTCATATTCTCCATACACCTCTGCAGGCCTTCCGGCCTCTACATATTCGACGAGGTCGATTCGGCGCTTGACAAGGAGAATTCCAGGAAGCTCTCGCAGCTCATAAAGGAAATGAGCGGCAACGCGCAGTTTGTGGTGGTGAGCCACAACGATTCTCTAATAGTCAATGCCGACACAGCAATAGGCGTGGTCAAGACCGAAGACGAATCCAAAGCAGTGGGGATAGAAGTATCGAGCATAACCAGCAGGAAGAAGCAGTAGCGAAATAGCAGAAATATCTTATGTGATTTTATGGCAAAAAACGGGAAGTCCAGGAAAGAGGCTACTCCGGCGAAACAGGAAAAGCCGGAAAAGGAAAAAAAGCCGTCAAAGAAGACATCCATTCTTTCATACGCGCTGTATCTGGTGCTGATACTTTCGATAATAGGATACATATTTTCAGGCAATTCCCTTTTCGGAGCGCTGGCATTCATCCTTGTCATACTTGCGATAGCCTTCGAGTTTGGCGACAGTTTCAGGACAATAGGCGTAAAGAAGACCCTCGCCGAAGTCGCCCTGGCAATAATCCTGGCAGTCGCGCTGATCTGGCTTATTCCTTCGCTTGTACTTCATACATCTTCTCCCATAGACGTGGTGGCGAGCTGCAGCATGCTTCCCGTCCTGCACCGGGGAGATCTCGTGGCGCTTCACAGCATCTCGAATATGTCTGCATTTCTCAAGGCAAAAAGAATTCCTATAGTAAATGTATCGAAGGCAGCATATGATGGGATGCTGGCCAACATGCAAAGCGAATTCCTGGAGCCATTTGCATATTCAACTGCCAATCCTTCCAAAATCTACACCAGCTACAATGCCCTGGCAAACCAGTCGATAGGTTTCTACAATCTGAGATGCATTGCAAGCCTTTCTTCCCCAAGATATGGCGAATGCCTGGTCAAGAATCAGAGCTCCAACCTGATACAGTACCATTACTCACTGGCCAGCCAGGAGAGCAGCAACGGGATTAACAGCACCATACCGTATGTCTCAAGCATAACCATAGACAATCACACCATAGTGGAGAATTACAGCAATCCCATAATCGTATACAAGACCACCAGGTACGACTACTTCACCGGTGACATAATACACAGGCTCGTAGCGGCTCTCAATGTAAGCGGCAGTTACTATACCCTTACGAAAGGGGACAACAATCCCGTATTTGACATGGAAGCCTTAAATTATCCGTCGAATTCAAGCAATGTGGTCGGCTATGTCGTATCCGATGTCAGATACCTCGGATTCCTCTCCTTGATAATAAGAGGCCAGATAGCGCCTGTGGCAGGCTGCAACCAGACAATAATAAGGAACTGACAGCAAAAAAGCCGGGGATGTAAAGCGGCAATGCGGCTCTTGCTTCTATTGGGATAAATCTCAATTATCTTATGCTATGCTATAAAAAAGTAGAACCGGCCGCCTCCGTTTCCGGAAACCGCGAACCCTACGCTCCGCCTTTATGCAAATCCAGGGAAAGGGGGCCAGGTTTCCTATAATGGAAATGCCTGCGGCACATTCAATTATACTCCTGGATACGCTCCAAACTCTTCCGAATTAGATGGCTGGTGCTCAGCCCCAGAAAGAACCATGGTGCAGATAACCGAGACGCCGGCAGCCGGTTATGTTTTCAATGGATGGGTAGGCAATGGCACCGGCAGCTACACCGGCATGTCTTCCAATGCAACCGTGTCTTTAGATGCAAACATATCCGAGACAGCCTCCTTCGAGCTTCAGATAAACAGCTCTCTGGAAAACATAACGCGCCCGGGCCCTGCCGCAAACAAAACGCAGTCAAATGCGACAATAGCATCTGTGATCTCTGTTTTGGCGGCACAGCTTCCAAATGAAAACATAAGCGTAACCAATGTTGCCGTGGAAAACAACAGCAACAACTCTACATACGTATTCCAGGCCCAAGTCAACGCAAAAATCCTCTTCCTCTTTCCTGTGCAATATTCGGCAACGGTCTCAGTAAACGGGAGCAACGGTAGATAGCCTCGATACAAAAGTCCTGGTGGGCATTCTTCACCACAAAGTAGGGCAGTTCCGCATAAATCTGCTAAGCAATAAATATCAGAAGCCAGATATAAAATCAGATAAACTTGTAGGCAGAGCATAGCCGAAGCACAGGCATTTCCATGTATAAACAAGTGGTTGACGATATAAACAAATCCGGGGAGAGAATCGGGGCCGTAACTGTGTTCACACTGGCAAGCGCCACGTGTTCGGGAATCGATATGTTCCGCAATAACGCCTATTTCGCAGGGATTTTCGGGCTTGTCACGCTCGGCTCTTCCATATACCGCATAGTGGAAACCGAGAACATAAAGTCTCATGTTGCAAGACTTCCATTCGACCAGACAGTTACATCGCTATGCAGCAAGATGGTATCGGAGAGCATGTTTGCAGGAGCCTATGGCATTGCAGTGGGGCTTGGCCTGGCCCTCGGCGTTTCAGGAATCTCAGAAGGGGACAGGATGTCAGGCGTGGCTCTTCTCGCCCTGAGCACTCTCTCCACCGGCAGATACTTCAAGCACAGGATAAATTCCAGCACGGCCAACACCTTGCTGAATATGGTTCTTAAGCACGACAAAAGGCCTTAATCTAACCTATTGTCATTTTTGCTGCCGCGTCTCCTCTGCCCTTGCAGAATATTCCCTGTCTGCGTCTTCCAGCGCTTTCACTGTGTTTATCTGATGCCATTCCGAATGCACCACATATCCCTGCATCTTGAGTCTTTCAGCGCCTCCCTGCAGAAATTCCTTTTCGAACGAGAAGGCTTTGCTTTTCGGAAACTTATCCATTATCCTTGGACTTGTTATGTATCTTCCAAGGTTTACAAGCCCCACGGATCCCTCCATGCCTTCCGGTTTCTCAATGAATTTTTTTACTCTCTCCCCTTCCAAAACAACGACACCGCTCCCTGAGACATTTTCCACCTTCTTCAGGGAGAGGGTTATTTCAGATCCGGATCTTTTGTAAAGTTCGTACATAGGCTTCAGATCCATCTCAAGGATATCATCGCCGTTCGCTATGAAAATATCAGAGCCGCCGTAGCTTTTCTCTGCGGCTTCAAGCCCCAGCCTTATGCCTCCTCCTGTTCCAAGGGCTTCCTCCTCTTTCACATATTCGATGTCAACCCCGAACGCCGAGCCATCGCCAAGATACTTCTCTATCATCTCTCCCTTGTATCCTATGGAGACGTATATCTTAAGTATGCCATTGCGCCTGAACTCCTTGACGAGATGGCCTATAAGCGGCACACCAGCGACTTCAGCCATGGGTTTTGGAATCTCATAAGTCAGGGGCTGCATTCTCGTGCCTTTTCCTCCGGCAAGTATCAGCCCCAGCTTCGGAACCGCAAGCCCTTCCGGATTCTGCCTGACTGCGTTCTTTTTTATTATCTCCAGCATGCCATTGAAATCCACAGCAGCGAAATCGCCGACTGCATCAGCATCGCCGCGCACGCATATGGTGGGAATGCCTGCTCTTCTGCCTGCCTCCATGTCTGCCTTGCTGTTTCCCACGAAGAAAGACCTTGACATGTCTATATCGAAATCACGCATTGCGTCTCTTATCATGCCTATGCCCGGCTTCCTGCACCGGCATCCTGCTCCGGGCAGGTGCGGGCAGTGGTATACCGCATCAATCCTGCCTCCATGCCCCTCCACTTCGTTCCTTATCTTGCGGTGCATGCCTTCAAGGTCCTGCTCGGTGAAGTATCCTCTCGAGACGCCCGACTGGTTGGTAACCATTATTATATAATATTCGCGCGAGAGCTCCTCCAGCGGATGGAAGATGTCCTGGTAGATCTCTATCTCTTCCGCGTTGCGGCAGTAGGGGCAGTCCCTGTTTACGGTGCCATCTCTGTCGATGAAGATTGCAGGTTTCATTGAACCATGTTATTATGGCATCAAAAGGATTATTAATTAAGATTGTAATACAAATATCGGTAAAATGGCAGTGAAGAGAAAAGTTTCAGGGAAAAGGGAAAAAAGCGTGGCAGTGATCATAGGAAACTTCAACGGCATGTCGTTCAGCTACAAGGGAAAGCCCATACTCGTGCGCTGCATAGAAGGCGTCAGGCGCATAAACTACGGAAACTACAACATAGTGCTCTCCGACCTTTCATCTGACGGCAGCGCAGAGTACGTCAGGAAGCATTATCCCGGCATAGGCATAGTGAAGAGCAGCCCGGAGAGCTTCTGCGCCGAAAGCAACAACGACGCCATAAAATACTCCATAAAGAAATACAATCCGGACTACATAGTCAGGCTTGACAATGACATACTCATAACTGACAGGGACTGGCTGGCCCGCATGGTAGAAACGGCAGAAAGCGACCCTGACATAGGGCTTGAAAGCTGCAAGCTGCTCTATCCTGACGGCAAGATTCAGCACGCGGGAATCAACCTGGGCCTTATACCGAAGACAAGGGGCAGGGGCGAAGCCGACAACGGCCAATATGACGGCGTGGAAGAGGTCGGCGCCGTAATAGGGGCCATGTTCTTCATGCGCAGGAGTGCCATAGACAAGGTAGGCCTGATAGACGAGAACCTCCTGGGCCTCGAAGACGTCGATTACGGCTATGAGATGAGGAAGCATGGCTACAAGGTCGTTTACAACGGCAAGACCTCCGCAATTCACCTTGAAGGCTTTACCACAGCCAATTCCGGAATAAAGTCCCGCTCCGACAAGAGGCTCTATGCCAGGCTTGAGGGCTATTCCTACCTTACCATGAAGGAATACAGCCTTCCGATGAAGATAGCCGCAGTGCCTCTCTGGTTTCTGAGAGGCGCATTTACAATAAAGCAGAAGGATAGGAAGAGGAGCATAGCCAACGCGCGGATAAGGGGCGACCTTCCCGAAAGGCTTGCGCTTACGTGCAAGGCAGTCTCCCATGCGATGAAGCTCTATCGCCTCAGGGCTTCAGGCCTTTCAGAAGCCCGGATGAGAAAGCTGCGCAGGATAGGCATATGACCATTGCACATATCACATTCCAGGGGAATAAGAATCCAGCCTGATTCCGATGTTATGCGCGCGCTGCCAAGCGCATAAACAAACCTTTTTATCTTTACCTGCAATACTATTAGTGATAAAAATGCAAGTTATCACATTTGAGAAAAAGTTCCAAAACCAAGTATTGGATTTCTTTGACAAAAAAATCAACAATGATGTAATTGTCGAAAAGAAGACAGGAGAGCCAGTATTGACTGAAAGCGGGAAAACAGTAAGCGAAACCGAGTTCGCAGGAATACGAAACGGTTCGGAGATATTCATAAAAAACGACATTGGATCCTTGATAAACTATGCCAAGAAGAACAGGTGACAATTTTGAATGTCGCCTCACTCTTAAGGCAATTTTTATCTACTTTGGGAATCAAGGACATCGCAAAGCTGCCTGAAAGAATCAATATCAAAGTCCTAAGCGATAACAAGAAACACGAAATAACCAACAATTACACCACACTCAATCTAAACATAGAGACGCTTTCCCCAGAACAAAACAAGGCGTTTGCCGAATATATAAGCGCACTGAAAAGTTCCAAGGAACAGAATTATATAGCGATGGAGAGCAAGTCTTATTCTGTCATAGAGGAACTATACAAAATAAATCCGGATTTCAAAGCAATAGGCAAACTTGCAAATGTATTATTGCCTGAAGACTATGGAGCTTTGGAAGATGCGGTATACATAAAGTATCTCGGCGAGAAATCAAGGTTCTCCGAGATTTCAGAACGCAAAAAGCAAATAAGATACGAATACGGGGAAAGAGGGAACACCATAACCAACCTTTACACTGCCGGTTATTTCCACGGCATATTTTTGCCTTTGTATGATGAGCTGCTTAAAGACCATAACAATTCCGACGAGTTCAAATTAATATTCGACAGGCTCATAAGGGATTTTCCTCTGGCCATCTTCATAAATACCAACATGGGTCTTGAGGAAGTGAAGACAACAATGAAGGAAAAGATTCTAAAGAACCAGAAATATGGGATTAGGAAATTACATATACACGGAATAAATAAACAAAACTGCGACAACATAAAGGAAGCTATCAGACTATTGGAAGACGAAAAAGAAATCATATTCAACAAAACGGTTGACGAAATAAATAATATAATCCTGGTTAAACTGGAGTTTGACGGCGCATATCAGCCGCCCTCATCCCTGCAATATTGAAAAACATGCAAAAAAATTTCAAAGGCAATTTCATGGAAAGCGAAAAAACCATAAGCGAATACCTTTCAGAAGGCTCGGCAGCAAGGCTTGCCGTGGATCCAAAGGAAGTTGAAGAGATCTCAATGAAGATATACGAAGCCGTATCGAAAGGCGGCAAGCTGATGGTTTTCGGCAACGGCGGCTCAGCCGGCGACGCCCAGCATCTTGTCGGTGAATTTGTCTGCAAATTCCTCAAGGACAGGAAGCCCATGCCTGCAATAGCGTTGACGACCAACACCACCAACATGACAGCCATAGCGAACGACTACAGCTACGATGACGTCTTCTCAAGGCAGCTCGAGGCTCTCGGGAAGCCGGGCGATGTAGCAATAGGCATAACGACATCAGGCACCTCGCCCAATGTGATAAAAGCCGTAAGGAAATGCAGGGAAATGGGGATCTATTCCATAGGGCTGACAGGAAGGGACGGCGGAACCCTGAAAGATATCGCAGACAAGACCCTAATCGTGAAATCAGGCAAGACCTCCATAATACAGGAGGTGCACATCGCAATCATACACCTTATCTCCCTCATAGTCGAGGAGAAGATGTTCGGCTAGAACCAGGCGCCAATTTTTGCGGCATCCAATCCCGATTCGGATTCCAGGTCTTTCACTGTGAATACATTGTCCATATGTTGTTCTTCATACTCGATAACCTATGCCCAACTTCAAAGCGGCATGAAGCCAAAACTCCAAAACATCCATCACACCTCCACCTCGCGCAGCCAGGCGCATACAGATAAGGATATATAGATAATTTGCCTGCATAATCAATAAAGACGAAAAACACCAAAGTGATCAAATGGTAGAAATCAAGGACAGGAGGATAATAGTCACAGGAGGGGCAGGATTCATAGGAAGCAATCTCGTGGAAGACCTATGCGCAGACAACAAGGTCTTCGTCATAGACAATCTGCATACAGGCTCAAAGGAGAACCTTTCAGAGGCCATGAAAAGCGGCAACGTCACATTCATAGAAGGCGATTCAAAGAGCATAGGAAAGCACATGCTCGATGCCGACCTGATATTCCATCTGGGGATGCCTTCCGCATCGCCGATGTACAGGAAGAACCCCAACCTGGTCAACGAGGTAGTCGAAGGC
>JAJZIZ010000023.1 GCA_021846005.1 Microcaldota archaeon | reverse complement strand
TTGGGCATTGCCGCAGGAATAGCTACCTTGATAGGATTCGTATTCATAGAGTTGAGGAGCAAAGACCCGATGTTCAAGCTTGAGCTATTCAAGATACGGGAATTCGGCGCAGGGGCGCTGAGCCAGTTCCTTTCTAATATGTCCAGATCCGGACTTCAATTCATACTTATAATATGGCTGCAGGGAGTCTGGCTGCCGCTTCATGGAATAAGCTTTGAAAACACCCCCCTCGCCGCAGGAATAGATATGATACCGCTGATACTGGGATTTGCCCTTGCCGGGCCGCTTTCAGGAAAGCTTTCAGACAAACACGGCTCCAAGCATCTCGCCACTGCAGGAATGCTGGTTGCCGCGATAGGCTTCCTGCTCATGCTTACCCTTCCGCTCAATTTCAACTATGTGGAATTTGCAGTGATAATCTTCCTGATAGGAGTAGGAGGAGGAATGTTCAATTCGCCCAACATGAATGCGATAATGAATGCAGTGCCTCCTGAAAACAGAGGCTCAGTAGGAGGAATGCTTAGTTCAATATTCCAGGTGGCATTTATGTTCAGCCTTGTAATATTTTTCAGCATGCTCATACTTGGCTTTTCGCAGAGCCTTCCGCATGCCCTTTATTCAGGGCTTATAGCCCAGAATGTAAGCAGTGCTGCAGCTCTGAATGCATCTAGACTGCCGCCGACCGCAGCCTTGTTTGCCGCCTTCCTGGGCTACAACCCGATGAAGACGCTTCTGCCGCAGGCAGTACTTAACGGCATACCAGCAGCAAACATGAGCACAATAGTAGGCAACGAATTCTTCCCCAACCTGATATCGAAGCCTTTGCAGAACGGCCTTGGCATAGTCTTCTTTGCAGGAGCCGTAATGGCCCTGATAGCTGCCATAGCTTCGTCGCTCAGGGGAAAAACCATAACTTACGAAGGCAAGAAAATAGAAGATAAGTGAGTGTGGTGTGCCGTAGCCCCTCTTCTGTTTTAGATGGCATTCGACTAAGCGGCGTTTTGCCTTGCATGCACATCGCCTGCGCATCGGTGCGTTTCATCGGCGCCGGCAACTCGTAGTGTCATCGTTTTGAGCCGCAGCCGTGCGTTTCTGTACCGAATTAGGCCTTAAGCCTTGCAGACTTAGCATGGAGAGAGCTTCCTCAGTCATATCGACCGTAAGCCATCCGCACACCACATAATGGAATTTCTTTCCAAGCTATATAAACTTTACTGGGTTTGCGGCGCATGAGCGATCCGGAATAGGCAATCCTTTTATATTTAGAAATCCAACTACAATAGTGATGGGAAAGCTTAGTAACAATGGAAATAATGGACATTTTAGCATTGCGGAACACGTCGAGAATATAATACTCGACGCGATAGCCAGTATGCACGATATGCCCAACATTTCAAATGTCCTGATGGAGCTCAGGGAGAGGGGCCACTACAACATAGCCAGTGATATTGAAAAATCACATAGTCTTTTAAAGAACGAAAAGATTTTGAAGGCCATGGCAGAGCGCTGCAATTATGTTTTAGATAGAACTCCAGACGCTAAACTTTTCAGGAGTATAAACAAGGCAGGATGGGTTTCAAGTTTTCCGGCCGATGTCCGGATGCGGATATCTGAAAGAGTAAATGACAAAATCATATCGGCCATTTCCACAATGACAAGATTGCCTTCGGCAAAGAACATATGCATTGCGTTGAATAATGAAGGCATATATTATGCAAAAGAATCGATTTGCAGAAGGCTGGAGGGCGAAGGACAGGTAAAGGAAGCCGCAGAGAAAAAATCGGCAGCAATAATTGAAGGGATGTCAGATGCCGAGTTGTTTAGGATGCTTTCTAACCACAAACTTTCAGGCATGAATGGCCTGAGGGATAAGATTTCCGAAAGAGTAGATAAAATTATTTTAAATGAAATTGATAAAGCAGAGGGCATTCCAACAGCGGAAAATATCTCCGGCAGATTAAAGCGCAGGAGAATAAGATACGGGAAAAGATCAGTGGAAGAAAAAATTGCGGCGCATGAGACGCTGTCTAAGGCAATTGAGGATAAGACCAGAAAGATTATAGAGAGTATGCCAGATGCAGAATTTTTCGGGGAAGGGGCCAATAGGAGATTTGCCATTAGCAAATACGCAAGAAAACTTGCGGCAGAAAGAATCAAGTCAATTCTTATAGAGGCAATGCAAAAAAAGGAAGGCAGCAGCACAGTAGCAGATATACACCAAGAATTTCAGAAGAAGGGAATTTTTTGCAGCGCAGGCAACATATCGAACAGAATAGTCGCTGATCAGGAGCTCATGGACATTTACTCGGAGAAAAACGGAGTGAACACCAGGCTGTTGTTGCGAAGAATGAAAAGCAATAAGCATTATCCGATGACTATCGAAAATGTCGTCGAAGGCATTGTGGGAAGACTTGAAGTTGCAAGACAGGTGTATGCCATGCTTGAAGCGGGAATCCTGAGGGAAGATAGAAGAGGAGATGTTCTGGAAGTAAGTAGTTACGGAGGGATTGTCTCAAATACATTGAAGTATGTGCAAAACGTACACCAGATGAAAGCTTATTTTGTGCCGATTTCTTCGGCAGTAAATAAAGGAATACTGGGTGTGGACTCGTTTTTTGATCTTGCCGTTATACCTAACACACTCTACCTAACGCACAGCCATTCCAAAGTAGTTGAAGAGGTAAGCAATAGTCTGAATAAAACAGGCAAAATGGTAGTCACGATGCCGCATGATTTCAATATAAGCATTGGTGCGATTGGCAGGATGGAAAAGCACGGATTGAAACTAAACGAGACTTGGGAATTGTTTCCAAGAATAACCACCGAGGCGTTTGAGCTTCTTGGATACGATAGAGTTAAGACAGATATCGCGGAACGCAGATCCAGGATATTTGTATTTGAAAAAACAGATAGTATCCTTGAGCAGAGAGATGGAGGATATAACATAGAGATATTAAACAGCGCAGGCAACAGGATAAAGAGAAACTGCCCGGGCTTTGAAGATTTGGATACATCTTTGCCGGAAAAAGTCATGCCGCTGCTGAATTATGTATTTGTGCGGAAAATGAAAAATGAAGAAAACGAGATAGATTCTGAACTCAGGCTCTATGATAAAGGCAGGGACATGTGCATTTTCAGGCTGCGACGGGGAGCCGCAGAGAATGATATCGAATGCATGAATGTTGTGCAGGAGAATGAAGGAGGGCTTGCAGGCTGGGAGACAAAAGGAATCTTGCAGATGCTCAAGGCTACTGCAAGAACAGATGGAACATCAGGCATGCGCAGGGGATTTGTCATAATGGAAAGCGCAGATAATTTCAGAAAGATACTGAACCGCAGAACCAACACAGTCAAGGCATAGGTAGGCGGTTTGGTATTGTTCGGATGCTGCAGTGTACGCGGGTCTGAAGAAACAAGGCGGTGTTTCCGCGGCGCACTGGCAGGATGGAATATTTATAAATAAAGAAGTAGTACAGTATTAAAGGCAGTGTTCGCCAAAGGTCATGTTTATGGTTTCATTTTCAATAACCGCAATAATCGAGTATGCAGTAGTGGTACTGGTAATCGTAGCCCTTATCTACATAATACTGAAGCTTGGAAAAAAGTTCCTGAAATTGATATTCGGAATATTGATAAACAGCATACTGGGATTTGTGGCGATCTTCCTGCTAAACTACTTTTTTGCATTAGGCATACCGTTCACTCTGCCAATAATACTAAGCACTGCAATTTTCGGCCTTCCGGCAGTAGGCACCATAGCGATACTTAAGGCAATGGGCGCGATAACATTCGCCGGAGCTTTGTAATGGCGGCTGTATTTTGCCGCAATGTATGCTAGTACAATTATTTTCAGATTGGGAGCACAAGAGCATAAGGCAGCATTGCCGAGATGGCATCAAATTGCAAGATCTATGTCGGCCTTCTTGACTGTCTTCCTCCTGGCATGCGCCGACAGGCTTACTGCTTTTTTTGCTATGTCGTAGGCATACTTGTTTATTATCTCGGCCAGCTCTTCGGCAGCCTGTACGCTTACCCTTTCCGCACCGGCTTCTTTCAACATGCGCTTTGCTGTTACCTTATTTATAGGCATAGATAACATATTGAGGGTAAGAATAAAAGAGTTTGTGCCTGAAGGGAGGTATCGGTTTGGAGATCAGACGCATGGAAAAAAAAGATTTTAAAGGACTATTTTCATTGGTTTTGGCAATCTACGATGAGATTCCCGAATCGCTTAATTTCAAATCCAGGCCTGATGCGGAATTGTTTAGTCTTGTATTTGCAAATAAGATTTCTGCGCTTGAGGCTGACGCCGCAGTGGACTTGGTTGCAGAAGACGACGGATTGATTGCTGGAAACTGCGAGATAGTTAGGATAGGAGATGATTCGGGAGTATTAGGAATAGTGGTTGGGAAAAGGCACAGAAGAACCGGGATTGGAAGCGCAATGCTGAAAAAGGCGTGCGCTGATGCAGCATCTATCGGAATGCGACGAATCATCGCAGAGATTTCGCCAGGAAACAAGACCGCGGTAAAATTTCTTGAGGCCAACGGATGGAAAATTGAAATGCCGGGGCAGAAAGGCGTCAGCAGCGACAGTCATGAAAGAGTGCGCATGTTTGCCTATTCTGCTGCAGTTTAGGAGGATATGTATAGGACCGTGCCGTTTGACTGTGAAAGAAGCACGTCAACGCTGGCGTTGGATTTGCTGGATGTGTAATTTACTATCCAGAGATTAGAATATTCCTTGCCTTGGAATGCCGTAGAATTGAAGTAAAAAGCATGTGCAGATACATTTGAAAAGCCGTATTTGTAGACAAAGGCTTTTACAGCGGAAATGTTGTCTACATAGGACTTGGTTATTGCCACTGGGTAAGAGCCTATCACGGCAGACTTTCCTTGTGCTGATCCGTATATCTGGCAGTTGCTGGTATAGGTGTTGTCTACCCTCAGTACAAATCCATATTTTGGATAGTCGAATGAATATATGAAATAAGAAGGGCATGGAGAAGTCGCATTGGTAACGATAGAAGCGGTTATGTGCCAGCTGCCTGGATATTGCGAAGGGGTTGTATTGGTTATGTTTATCGCTGATGATGGATTTGAGTTCTGCAGATAGTTCAGTACAAGTGCGTCAGCCTGGGATTTGCTTATCTGCTGCACCGCAACGCCGTGACTCTCGATGTAATATACGGAGAACATGAATGCTATTAGGATTAATGCAAAGATAACGGCTTTCGAAAAAAGATCCATGGATACCCATACAATATTGGTATTTAAAAATATTTCCAACAGATTAACATTCGTCTTCTATCATACAACAGTGCTGTTTACGAGTATGCCTGGTGTCGCTATTGATCTATTTGACTGTCTGAAGTTGCCTGCTGCTATGAACTCGCCGCTGCTTTTTGTGCTGTTTGTCTGGGAGACTATCCTGACGGAAACATTCTTGCCGAAAAGGGAACTTAGATTTATGCTTGCGTTTGCAAATGTATCAGGGCCGATGATGTCCTTGCCGTTTGAAGTATTATAATGCTGGATGAGAAAGGAGGAATTCCCGAGCATGATGTCCACATAAAGTCCGCTGTTTTTCGCAGAGATTATGTTGAAATTAAGAAAAGGCTGTGTAACCTCAAACTGCTTTGATGTCAGATTCCCTGGAAGATAGGTAGAATTTTGCCTGAATGTTGTGGCGAAGAATTCGCCATTGTAGTTTGACCATGGATTCTTGTAGTATTGTCCATTCTGATTTGCTACGTTGATGTCAGTAGGTTTGCCCGAGAAGCCAGGGCCGGATGCGGTCCATCCGGAATAGCTTCCCGATGAAAAATTTCCGTTCGCCAGAGGCGATCCGTTGGGACCTGATGCGGCATAGTTATTCTGCTGGTTGGAATTTCCGCCTGCTGTGCTTCCGCCTATGCCTTGCACATACGCCACCTGGCCCGCAGCGGTTCCGGATTTAGAAGCCTGGTTGGAGGAAGCCGAAGTTAAAGGCTGTGAGGACGCGAGGCTGGACTGTTGCTGTATTGTTTGCTGCTGCGATGTGATTCCAAGGCCTCCGAGGATATTTGCACCTGTGCATCCTTGCTGCGAAATCGATGGTATTACACCATTATTGCTCAATGCTGCAAGATGGGTTATTATGAAAGATGAAAGCAGATAGAGTACAATGGCCACTATTCCGCCCACTATCATGCCTATTCCCCAGCCTTGTGTAGAACCTTTCAGGTTCCCAGCCGCGGGAAACATGTGCGCTACGCCGTAGAGTATCGCGCCCAGTACGAACATAAATATTGCTATTATGAATATCACAGAAGAGATGGTAGAGATTATGCCACAGAGTGTTGACTGTATTGTGGTCGAGGCGTTTGAAGAGGTCTGTGCATATGCAAGAGGCATAACTGCCAAATACAGCATTAACACAGCGGCAAAGATAGACGCAGCTATCCGGTTTCGCAGGCTTATTCTTTTGTACATTTTTTCACCGTCATATTTTATGCTATATAACATAGTATTAGTCGGAATTCACAAATATAATACTTTCCATGGCATCATAAGCAGATGCTTTTTTAGATTTTATCAGTGTAGGATAAATAAGGATTTCAGGAAGCATTTCTTTGCATTGCACATATGTGTCTTTTGGCGGTGGTGCTGGCTCGGCTTCTGAAGTTGGTTAGAAAGGATTTGAAGATTGAATAAAGATGGCAGTGTATGCCTGAACCGCAGGGTATGGAAATGGGTAATCATGAAAATGAAAAAGTAAAAATAGGTTTAGTCCAGATGTCGATGTCTGAGAACCAGCAGGATAATATTTCTAAGGCAGTAAAAATGATTGCAGAGGCGGCAGAGAAGGGAGCCAGAATAATATGCCTGCCTGAGCTTTTCAGCACCAGATATTTCTGCCAGGAACAGAACAATGACAATTTTGAACTTGCGGAAAAGATACCCGGAAAGATCACTGACGCTTTGGCAGAGATTGCCAGGAAAAAGAAGGTCGTGATAATAGCAGGAATATTCGAGAAGAGATCTGCTGGAGTCTACAACAATTCAGCGGCGGTGATAGATTCTTCTGGAGATATCCTTGGAATTTACAGGAAGATGCACATACCAGAAGATCCTGTGGACTACCACGAGAAGCTTTACTTCGCCCCTGGCGAAAAATTCATGTCCTTCAAGACAGAATACGGAGAGATAGGAGTGCTTATATGCTGGGATCAGTGGTTCCCGGAAGCTGCCAGGATAACTGCAATGAAAGGCGCAAAGATAATATTTTACCCCACGGCGATAGGATGGGATCCTGAAGACAGCAAGGAAAAAAAGGAAATCCAGTCATCTGCATGGGAAACTATACAAAGGTCTCACGGCATAGCGAATGGAGTTTTCATAGCCTCGGCAAATAGAGTAGGCAAGGAAGGCAACATTGATTTCTGGGGATCTTCCTTCGTTTCAGGGCCTTTCGGCGAAATAATATCAAAGGCAGGTAACAATTCGGAAGAAATCCTTGTAGCAGAGTGCGATCTTGATGCGGTTAAAAGCACGAGAATGGGTTGGCCTTTCCTTAGGGATAGACGCGTCGACTCTTACGGCGAGATAACTGGAAGATTCCTTGACTGAGTGGTTTTATGATTGAAAATGTGCCTTTCGGCCTTGGATACGCCATGCCTGCAGAATGGGAAAGACATCATGCTACATGGATTTCATGGCCAAAAAATCTCAATTCTTTCAGGGAAAATGTATTAAAAGATGTTGAGAGGGCATACGTCAGAATAATTGAGGAACTTTCAGCAAACGAAAAAGTCGAGATACTTGTCGACAGCGAAGCCGAAAAGGCCAGAGTCGCAGATATACTCAGCGCTTCAAATTCCAGGAAAGATAATGTGAACCTGCATATCATACCCACCAAAGACGTATGGATCAGGGATTACGGCCCCATATTCATAAGGAGGGCAGACATAAGGCGGATAGACCTTGCGTACACGCACTGGAAATTTAATGCTTGGGGCGATAAATACGGCGAGATGAAAGATGATACGCATGTGCCAGAATTGATGCCGTTGAGAGAATTCAGAAAATTTAAAGTAGACATGGTGCTTGAAGGAGGATCGATTGACACAAACGGCCTCGGGACATTCCTTACCACAGAGCAGTGCCTTCTCAACAAAAACAGGAATCCTGAACTAAGCAAAGGCAAAATAGAAGGTTTTCTCAGAAGTTACCTCGGTGCCCTTAATATCATCTGGCTTGGAGAAGGATTGGAAGGCGATGACACAGATGGGCATGTGGATGACATAGCGAGATTCGTTTCAAAGGATACGGTAGTATGCGCCTATGAGGAAGACGCGAATGACAGCAATTACATTGCACTGGAAAGAAACTTTAAGATACTTGAAAACGCAGAAGACCAGGATGGCAACAGGCTCAGAGTAATCAAGATGCCAATGCCTGGAAAAGTCGAGGTTGACGGAATGCGGCTTCCGGCAAGCTATCTGAATTTCTACATGGCTAACAGATTGGTGCTTGTTCCTACGTTTAGCAGCAAAAATGACAGTACAGCAATAGGGATAATGGAAAAACTGTTCCCTGAAAGAAAGGTAGTCGGCATTGACTGCAGGGGCCTTGTTGAAGGCTTTGGAGCCATACACTGCGCGACGCAGCAGCAACCTGCATTCTGAACTGCATAAGAGGTCTAAAAGACAAAAATTCAATGCAGCAGGGTGAATGATGTTGTCGTGTTTTTCTGATCCATTTCTGACATGTATAATTGGTATACCTGGGTGTTGTTCAGTGTGGTGTTGTAAAGCTGCACGTTGAATATCGATCCCTTGAAGAATGAGGACCCACAATCTGAGCCTATACACAGGCTATTCCAGGTGCCTCCGCCTTGCCAAGGAAGAGAATTGCTTTCAGACACAGGAAGACCGTCGACATAATAGCTTCCGTAGCCTGTCTTGTTTAATGCCATTGCGAGGTTATACCATACGCCTAGCTTAAAGAGATAGTTTAAGCCGATACTCTGGCCGCAATTGTCAGATGCAGCTATGGAGTTTGGACTGTTGAACCACATCCGATAGCCGCAGGATGTGCCCTTTGTGCCTATAAGCGTTGCTGAATTTGAAGACTCTGCAGTCTGAGTGTTGTTCAGCCACATCCAAAGGGAGATGCTCAGGACAGCATTTGATGGACTGGTATGCAGAGACGAAGTCAGGGGTATGTTGGTTATGTTTATCTCTTGGGTGTTGCCGCTGAAGCTCGACGGCGCGAAACCGGCCTTTGGAATTTCAGCAAGAGAGTTTGGAAATGAGACATTTCTTGCGAAGCCGTTGTTGCCGTTTCCGCTCAGGTCGTAGACTATCGTATTTGTTGAAAGCAAGTAGTTTATGCCTCCTACCTGGACGCTTGGCATGATGCCGTCAGGAGGATAGCTGCGTACGCGGACCCATTGAAGCACGATTGAATTCGCAGTGGTGGGCACGCTTTGATATGGTGCAAACGAATCTAATAAGGATATACTGCCACTGCTTGTTCCGCTAAGTTCACCATTACCATAACAAGAGGATTGGAAATTATCGAAATAGTCACGGGACGTTACCGGGATTGCCAAGGGATTGTTGCCCATGTAAACGGAATAGACCCGCGGTTGAAGTTCGTTGTATGCGAGTCCTGAACCGTAATAAATAGCAGGTGCGAGATAGCTGTCTATTGTGCCATAACCTACGAAATCCGAACAGGATACGTTATAACTGCTTCCAGCTGCGTTAAGATACCATACGTTCCCGCTATTGCTGCTTTGGTCCATATTCCAATAGATATACAATCCAGTATTCGGAGAGGTAGTTTCTACTTTTGCATTTACATCCAAAACGTAAGGATCAGTAAATACAGAAGTTGAGAAAGTTTGTCCACCATATGGCTGGAACTGATTCGTTATGTTGATTCCATTGTCTACAACAGGAGAGGGGCTGCTGGAAACAGTCCACTTATTGCTCAGGGTGGTGCCCTCGAAATTGTCATAAAACGGGA